>JAKPBM010000459.1 GCA_029778935.1 Bacillota bacterium
ACCCGCTCTTTGGAGCAGCGGCAGCGATAGCCCGTCTCCCGCACCTGCACGACTTTGCCAAAGTCGCTCTTTAAAGCCATGGCGGCGATGTGTTCGGCCGTCATGCCCCCTTCCAGCATGGTGGTCACCGACGGCAGCTCCTGCACGTCCGCTTCCACCCGGGCGATGACCGACTCATCCGCGCCGGGCATCAGGGTCAGAATAAAGCCCCCCGCCACCTTGACTGTGCAGTCCGTGTCCACCATCACGCCTAAACCGCAGACGCTGGGCGTCTGCTCGCTGTAATACAGGTAGGCCGTCACGTCTTCGCCGATTTCGCCGGAAACTAAATCCACCTGGCCGATGTACGGCTCTCTAAGCCCCAAGTCTTTGACGACGGTGAGGGTGCCCTTGTTTTCCAGGTTGGCTTCCGGCGGGCCCATGACCGCGCCGCCCACGTCCAGCTTGCCAAAAGGCGTAAGCGGCAGATCCACTTGCGGGTTCTGCACAAACCCGCGCACAAACCCGCCCGAATCCGCCACCGCCAGCACCTGCCCGGCGGGGCCGTTGCCCCGGATGCGCAAGGTAAGCGAGTCGGTCTCGTTTTTCATATCCGAACCAAGAAGGGAAGCGGCCATTAGCGTCCGCCCCAAAACGGCCGTGGCCGTGGGCGTCGTGTTGTGGATGCGGCGGGCCTCCTCCACCATATGCTTGCCTTCCAGCACGCGAATGCGCACCATGCCGTCGCCGCTGATGGCGTTTACGATTCTGTCTTTCTTCTCCATAGGCGTTTATCCTTTCGTTTCCGTCTTTTGCGCAACAATGTATATGCGGTCGTCCGTGTCATTGGCCGGACGCATCTTTCTTTCTCCCAAAGCGGCCAGGCGCTTCATGCCGCCCAGCGCGAGGGCCTGGTCGATTTCCTCCAGCGTATGGGCCCGTTCCGTGTGGATTTCGGAAAAGCGCCGGTACAAATCGCCTTTTTCCCGCACGAAAAAGTCCAGATAGAAGCGGGCAAGCCGGCTGGCTTCGTTCCAGTCCGACTGCCAAAGGCAGAGCACGTTTTCCGTTTCCCGCACGTACGTTTCGCTTGCCAGCCGGGAAAGCTTATGTTTTGTGTGCAGGTCAAAAATGAACAGGCCGCCTTCTTCCAGATACTGTCCCACCCGGGCAAACGCCTGCTCCAGCGCCTTTTGCGTGGAAAGGTAGTTGACGCTGTCCAAACAGCTGATGACCCCGTCCACCGTGCCGTAGAGATTCAGCTTCTCCATGCGCTGGCAAAGAAGGAGCGGCTGGGGCGTTATCCCCTCGAGCTTTTCCCTTGCCAACGTCAGCATGTCGGATGACGCGTCCACGGCGATGATTTCATAGCCCTTTTGGGCCATTTCCTTTGTCATGCTGCCCGTGCCGCAGGCAAGTTCCAGCAGCAGGGCGGGTTTCCTGCCAAAGCGCAGAAACAGCTTTTCTATATAGTCGGCCATGGCCGCATACGGCACGTCCGTTGTCAGTTCGTCATAGTATTGCGCCATTTCCCCGTACATAGGGTGTCCTCCTTGCGTTGCATAAATCCCAAAACTTTCGCAGATGCTAAATATAACCAATCGCCAAAGGAAGGGATTCTCATGCTGATTACCATGATCCGGACGGTCATATTGTATTTCGTCATCGTGGGCGCCATCCGTATCCTGGGCAAACGGCAGTCCGGCGAGCTGGAGCCGGCAGAGCTGGCGATTGTGATTTTGATTGCCGACCTGGCCGCCGTGCCCATGCAGAACTCGGATCTGCCCATGCTCCTGGGGCTGATTCCGATTATCGTTTTGACGACGATTGGAATCGTTCTGTCCCTCGTCACCATGAAAAGCCCTCTGGCGCGGCGCATTTTCTACGGAAAGCCGAGCATCATCATCGAAAACGGCCGCCTTAACCAGGCGGAAATCCGCCGGCTGCGGCTGAACCTGGACGAAATCGCCGAGGAGCTGCGGCTGAAAAACGTCACGGATATAACCACCGTCAAATACGGCATTTTGGAAACCAACGGCAATTTAAGCCTGCTCCTCTATCCCAGATACCAGCCTGTGACCCTGGGCGATATGGACCTGGCGCCTAAAGGCCAGGTGGACTTAAATATCACGCTCATTTCCAACGGCCGGCTTTTGAAAGAAAACCTGCCGCTGGCGGGCATGAACCGGGAGGATATTCTAAAAGAACTGCACGAGCGCAACATCCTCCGTATTAAAGACGTATTTTACATGATCAAGCGCCCCGACGGAAGCATTTTTGTCGTCAAGGATGAAAGAGCGCGCTAGCCAAAGGAGCCGTTGCCATGAAAGCATCCATCGTCTGCCTGCTGCTGTTGGCCGCGCTGGTGGCCCTGGCCCTGTGGCAGCAGCATATCATAACCAACCTGGCCGACCGCACCGAAGAAGTGCTCCGCCTTGCCCTGCAGCTGGCGGAGCGGGACGAACTGCCCAACGCCCAGGGGCCTCTGCGGGAAATCGTTCAGGCCTGGGACGACAAGAAGTTCCTCCTCTATGTGCTAAGCGACCACTCCAAGGAATCGGAAATCCGCACTTCCCTTCTGAAACTGGCCGCCTACGCCGAACAGAACGACAAGCCCCTTTTCTACGGCGAAGCGGCCTATCTGGACGTCCTTCTCGACGACCTTCGCGACATGGACCGGCCGACGATCCACAATATCCTGTAATTTCAGGCAAAACAGCAAACGGCGGGCATATGTGCCCGCCCATTTTTATACCTTTAAAGAGAATTTGGAGCCTGGCCCCCGTTTCCGATGGAATCGAAACGGTCCGGCGGCGCCTTGCCGGGAGAAGCGCCGCATTTAAACGTATTATAGCAATTTTTTGAGGGAATTACAAGCAAGCCGGCTTTTTTCATCAAACCCCCGCCCGCGCTGTGAAGCCTTCTTGCGGTATTTTCGCCCGTTTCCCCTGATTACACCCCCGCCGGAATGTTCATCCCGCAAAGCATTTCGCCCCAAAACGAGCGGCGGTTTTTTGCCCCGCCGGTTTTTTGTTAACTTATTGCGGTAAAATCCCACATTTATGGTAGTATGAGCTAACTGCATGCTTTTGCGGAATGAAATTACCCGCAGGGTAGGAAACCGCATTGAAAAAGAGTTTGCTTTGCGCGCTGCTTTCGTTTTGCCTAATACTCGGCCTGCTGCCGGCGACATGATCATCGAGCCGTACGGGAATTACAGCTACTTTGGGTATTTCTATCTGTTTCTGCCCAAATTGCCTGTCGTCCCGGAAGAAATGCTCATCAGCATGGTGCTGAATGACGGAACCGGCAGCGACGTTTACTACAATACCAGCCACGGCAGTTTCGACGGCATTGGCTTATACAGCCGGGGCATATCCAAAAACCCTTTTATTGAGAATATTTCCATCATCGAAAACGCCGCGATTTCCATCACGTTCAGCGAGCCGATGAACACCGCCGCCGGGCTGGTCGGAATCATAAGCGTTTATGACGTCATAACGCTGACCAACCCCGTATGGAGCGGGGACGGCAGGACGGTCACCTATAACTTCGACTTTTCCCAGCTTCCGACCGCCTGGAATAAACTGAATATTGCCGATTTCCAGGACCTGTCCGGCGACGAGATGCTGGGCTACAGTTTATCCATGCTTTTGGAAATGTACTCTCTCCAAGTGGATCTTGGCGGCGGAGAAGGCGGCACTGTAAGCGGCAACGTCGCCAGAAACACGACCATCCCCATCGACGCGGGCACCAAAACCGGTTTCAGCTTTTCCCACTGGACTTCGGACATCGGAAGTAACCGCGGCACCTTCGGCAACGCCAACAGCCCGGTGACCACCTTTACCATGCCCTCCAATAACGCGCACATCACGGCCCACTGGACGCGCAACAGCTACCGCCTGACCGTCGACGGCGGCGGCGTAGGCGGCACAGGGAACGGAAGCCACCTCTACGAAGCGACGGTCTCCCTCCAAGCGGGGGTAAAAGACGGCTATGCGTTCAGCCACTGGTCCTCGGAGGACGGCGTGGTCTTTGACGACGCCGCCAGCCCGGCCACCACGTTTGCGATGCCGGGCCATGACGTTACCGTCAAGGCAAACTGGACGCCCTATCCCTTCCGGCTCACCATCGAAGGCGGCGGCGAGGGCAGCGCAACCAGCGGCGGCGAATACGACTGCGGCTCGACGGTCGCCATTCACGCGGGCACAAAGCCCGGCTACCGGTTTAAAAACTGGACGTCGTCGGACGGCATCGTCTTTGCCGACGCGTACAACCCGACGACCACCTTTACCATGCCCCCGCACGACGTCACCATCACCGCCAACTGGGAGCGCCGCCCGGCGCCCCTCCCCGACCCCGAGCCGTCCTCGCCTGTGCCGGCTGCGGAGGACACCTTCATCTTTACGCCGACGCTGATTGACGAAATGCTGGAGCTGCAGCAAAACATCCAGATTTGACCACGGCCTGAAGCTTTCCGCCGATATAAACTCCATCCCCCGTAGTGACGGCGATACCATCGTCATAACGGTTTCCAAAGTGGACGATACGGCACTGGTTAGCTTCTATAATGCCTATCCCGGTCTGCAAGCGCTTCGGAAAGGGTACGAAGTGACCTTCATAGTGAAAAACGAGCAGAGGTCCGCCCTCATTGATACGCTGCTCGGGGAAATCACGCTGCAGTTCCCGCTCACCCCCGAAGAAGCCCGGCGCATGAACCCCGACACCCTGACGGTGTACAAGGTGGACGAAAACGGCGCGGTGACAAAGCTTGAGGGCGCCTTCGACTGGGCGACGCTGACCTACACCGTGGTCACGGACCACCTCTGCCGCTTCTATCTTGCGGCCGGGGAAGCGTCTGACCAGCCCTGGGAAAACCACTTTGCCGACGTTACGGAAAGCGACTGGTTCTACGGCGCCGTGTCCTTTGTCTGCCGCTACGGGTTCTATAAAGGAACCGGCCCGGACACATTCGCCCCTCACGGCCTGATGAGCCGGGCCATGTTCTGGACGGTGCTGGGGCGCGCAAACGGCCGGCGCCTGTCCGGCGACAACGCCTATGACGCTGCCCGCGCCTGGGCTATGGAAGCCGGCCTGACCGACGGCACCGACCCCGCCGGCTACATCACCAGGGAACAGCTGGTCACCATGCTCTGGCGGTATGCCGGACAACCCGAATCTTCGGGCGATTTAAGCCGGTTTACGGACGCCGAAAGCGTTTCCGCCTACGCCGTGGACGCCATGACCTGGGCGGCGGAAAACGGCATACTCGTCGGCGACAACGGCGCCCTGCTGCCAAAAAGTGTTGCCACCCGCGCCCAGGCGGCCGCCATCCTGCAGCGGTTTATCGATATGATTCTGCAGTAACGGCAAAGCAAAAAGAAAGCGCTTTTGTAAGCGCTTCCTTTTTTTTGCTTATCGGCATCAAAGAGCCTGAGAAAACGCATGCTAAGCGTATCCTCAGGCTCGTTTTGCTGTTATATGGAATTGGTCCCGGATACGGGCTGAAAACAAGCGGTCTGACGCGGCGGGCTGGCGCTAAAAGGGCCGAAAGCCGCCTATAGGGGCAGGCGGCCGCCTACCCAAGTTCAGTCGCCCATTCCCCCGCTTTTGTCAAGCAGCTTTCGCAGCTCGTGGTAGAACAGGTTCACGTCGCGGAAGGATCGGTACACGGAAGCAAAGCGCACGTAGGCCACTTCGTCCAGCTTAAACAGCCGTTCCATCACCATTTCGCCGATCTGGGCCGAAGGAATCTCCCGCTCAAGGGAATTCCGTATGGTCTGTTCAATCTCCGTGGCGAGGGCTTCCAGCTGGTCGGCCGAAACGGGGCGCTTTTCGCAGGCCTTATACAGCCCGCGCAGCAGCTTGTTTCTGTCAAAAGGCTCCCGTTTCCCGTCTTTTTTAATGACCAGGATGGGAAAACTTTCCACCTGTTCGTAAGTCGTGAAGCGTTTGCCGCACCGCCCGCATTCCCGGCGGCGGCGGATGCTGTCTCCCACGTCGTTGGGCCGGGAATCGACAACTTTGCTGTCCGGGAAACCGCAATAGGGGCATTTCATATCGATCAAGCCTTTCCCGTGCGGTATTCCGCCTGTATGTACAGCGGCCAAAGGCCGCCTGCTACTTGGCCAAGGGAAGTTACTGGGACGTACCGGTGTCCGTCTCCGAGCCCATCTCCGTACTCATTTCCGTACCGCTTTCTGCGGGCGTGGTTTCTTCCATGGTCGTGGTCGTTGCCATCGTCGTAATCGGCGGAGCCGAAGTCGTCTGACCGGTAGTGGTCACCTTCGTCGTGCCGCCGCCGCCCATATCGTCGGTACAGCCGGCAAAAAGGCCAAGCACAAGTAAAAGCGATAATACCAGCACTGCTGTTTTTTTCATAAGTGTTCTCCTTAACAGTCCATAGTTGCCCGCCGCGGCGGGGTCTACAAACCATAGTATGAACACTTTCTGGGTTGACTATGTATGCGTATACAACATTTACAGGGAAAAAAGGGAAAATTTTTTGAAAACTTCTCCCCGCATGTTTTTCAAAAAGAACGTCTCGTCATCTAAAAGCAGATAGCCGCTCTCGCTTCCGTTTTTGGGCAAACCCGCAGAGCCGGGGTTGGCATATAGAACGCCGTCTTTCACCGCCAAAACGGGCACATGGGTGTGCCCAGAAAGGTACACGTCCCCTTTTTTTACGGGCGGCAGCCTGTCTTTCCCGAACAAATGGCCATGGGTCATGAACACCAGATGGGAACCGACGGGCATGGCGGCGTAATCGGCCGTAATCGGGAAGGAAAGCAGCATCTGGTCCACCTCCGCGTCGCAGTTGCCGCGGACGCAGAGAATGTCGGAAGCGTGCTCATTGAGCAGTTTGGCCACTTCGCCGGGGTTATACTCGTCGGACAAAGGGTTTCTGGGCCCGTGGTAGAGCAAATCCCCCAGAAGAATAAGCCTGTCCGCCCCTTCTTTTTCAAAAGCGGCCAAAAGGTTCCGGCAGGCCGAAAGAGAGCCGTGAATATCCGACGCGATGACAAATTTCATGGGTTTCTCCTTGTTGATATGGCGTGATATGGCGTTTGCGGGGCCGGTTTCGCCCGCCCCGCCGTTTAAAATAGTATACTATATCGCGTCGGCGGTTGCAACCATGTCCACGCCCGTTCCCGCCGCGTCGTGGAGCACCACTTCCCCTTTTTTGACCGGGGCAGGTACTGTCAGGCCCTTGCATAAGGCCATGACGTCAAAAATCTTCTCTTTTGGAATGGGCGACG
>JAKPBM010000460.1 GCA_029778935.1 Bacillota bacterium
CAGATCCCGCGTTTCCGGAATGGCCGGTATCTCGCCGCCCTCCCAAAGCCGAAAACGGGCAGGAAACTCCCGGCAACCCAGGTACGGGGCGTGATAGGCCTGTCCTTTCATCAACCGCCGTTTGATGATATCTTGAAACTTCCCCGGATTGTCGCCGGGGACGGCGTTTTCCGTCATCTCAAAATGGGCCTCGATGACATAGTGTACATCCCGCAGCACCAGCGACGCCCGCTGAACGATATCGTCTCTGGTGCTCAAGTATAGCGGGCCGCCGCCGTTCATTACGCTTTGGACTGTTCTGGCTGAAATCTTGCTTTTGACCTCGTTGCGCCGGATGTTCACAAAGCGGATGGGTTTTAGCACATAGATGCGGTCAATATACCACTTCAACCCGGGGTGGTAATACACCGCCTCCACAATTCCCCTTGCCGCGCTGGGGGTGATGACGTCGTAGCTTACCTTTTCGGTTTTCATCTCCGGCCGGGTAAACAGGGCGTAATCTCCCCATACTTCCATTTTGATTGGCATGGTTTCACCTCTTTCGTATACGGATTAACCGAATATTGCCTGTCCTTCCTCCGGTTCCAAGGTTAGGCCGGTTTCCTCGCTGTACAGGTGGACGCTGCGCAGGACGGCGCTGTCCTCGTCTATCCACTCCAAATGGCCGCCCCGCCGCAAAGCGTCCAAATGCTGCGGGTATACTTCCACGCTGTATTGACCCAGCTTGCGCAAAAGGCCACGGCTGTAGTTGCCCCTGCGCAAATCATTCAGCAAGCCGGCATTTTCTTCAGCGGGGATATACACCGTCGTAGTGGGCTGTTCTATCAAGCGGAACTGCTCAGCGATGGTACGGAACGGAAATTGCACTCCGTTGGAACCATGCTCCCATTGGCCTAAGATGTCTTTTTTGTCCAGGCCCCTGCCCGTCCACTCGTATAGTGCTTCGAAATACGCTTTTATCGCCGCGGGATCATCCGGAGCGAACTTGCGCAGGGCGCTGTTGGCGGCCTTGATGTTCCGCTCAAACAGGGGCGGAGTCCCTCTTTCCGGCGTAAAAATATGTACGACAGAATCCTCCGGGATGCGTTTCCCCTCCCGGTTGCACCGCCCGGCGGCCTGCATGATGGAATCCAGCCCGGCTTCCGCCCGATACACCGTCGGAAAATCCACGTCCACCCCCGCCTCAATCAGGCTGGTGGATGCAACCCGGCAAGGCAGCCCCGCTATAAGCCTTTCCCGGATTTCGCTTAGCTTCTTTCGCCTGTGGGCTGGATACATCAGCGTGGATAGATGATACCGCCCTTCCGGCTTCAAAAGGGTATACACGCTCTGGGCTTGCCTGCGGGAGTTAACGATGCAAAGGGCCTGTACATCGGCGTTAAGCCGCCCGGCAAGTTCCGCGTCGGTCAGGAATCCATCCTGTTGAAATGTTACTCGCCGGAAATGGGGAAGCAGCTCAGCCGCATTGGGGCACAGCTCCCTTGCGGATAATCCCGGCGCGTACCGTGCCAATAGCGGGCCCAGCGACGGCTGGGTGGCCGTACAGAGTACGACGGAACAGCCGTAATGGGCTGCCAGTTCCGCCATAACTGCAACACACGGCTTCAAATACGGAACGGGAAGCATCTGCGCCTCGTCGAAAATGACAACGCTTTTAGCTACGTTATGGAGTTTTCTGCACTTGGAGGGCTTAGCGGCAAAGAAGGACTCGAAAAACTGCACCGCTGTGGTCACCACCACGGTGGCGTCCCAGTTTTCCGCCGCCCGGGCCTTGCGTGCCTGGCAGGGATTCGGCTCCTCGTAGGCTGCCGGGTCCGCGTTGCTGTGGTGTTCCAGCACGCAGTCGTCGCCCAGCATTTCCCGGAACACGGCGGCATTTTGCTCGATGATGCTGGTATACGGGATCACGTAGATAATGCGCCGCAAATGGTGCCTTTTCGCGTGTTCCAGAGCAAAAGCCATGGACGCGCCGGTTTTCCCGCCGCCGGTGGGCACTGTAAGGGTAAACAATCCCGGCTCCAGCGCCGCCAGCCTGCGGCAGCGGCATAGGATATCCCAACGCAGTCTGTCTAGCCCTCTTGTGGGCTGGTCCCAGCCTTTTCGGTGCAAAAACGCGTCAAACCGATCCACAAGTTCCGGTATCGGGCGGTTCATACCCCGCTCCACTTCGCCTGCCATAAACTGTTCCGTATCCAGCCAGTCGGCGTCCACCAGGCAGGAATACAACATCCGAGTGTAAAAAGCCCGGCGGAATCCGGCCGTCTCTTTCGGCCCGTTTTGATAAAACTTGGGCGTTACAACCGTTTCTGGAACCTCAACCTGTTCTGCATAGCGGCTGTAATCTGCTACTTTTCTCTGCTTTCGCCCCATCAGGGTGGGCATGTCGGCCGTATCCCCCGCCGCGCCGCCGTCAGGCAGACCGCCGTGATGGCCCGCAACCGCGAAGGCGGCAGGCAGGCTTTGCCTTTTAAAAGCTTCCTGCACACCGGCTGTGGAGTGGTCGCAGCGCTGCCCTCCTTTCAGGCGGGCTTGGAAGGCGTCCGAGCATTTGCCGACATCGTGCAAAAGCCCGGCCAGTCGAGCTTCCTCCGCCGCACCGAAGGCCGCGCCATAACTGGCGGCCCGTTCGGCTGTCCCCAGCAGGTGTTCCGCCACGGTTTGCACCCGAAGCCCGTCCTCGCCGATGTGCGCCAGGTCAGTAGTTCGCACGGGGACCCCTCCTTTTCTTTAAAACTCTGCTACTAAGTATACAAGCTGCAAATCTTTCTTTTCCCCGCAATTCCCATTGCACGCCAGCCTGACTGTTTGGTATGAGTTCAACGCAAATATCATATATAACAAGCATTTTGTTCAATCTTTTCTAATGCAATTATAATATCTGTGCGGACTTATATCAACTAATAATTACAAATTTCGTTTGAAAAACCGAAATTATTCCGCGATAGGAGTTGAAAAACGCAACATCCGTCACGGCCGGACTTGCAGAGGAAATGCGGCGCAGATACGGCGATAAATTCGCTGAGGTGACGTTCAGAGGCGTAGAAAAGGATATTGCCATTACTGCATGCAAGCAATAACAGCCCTGTCTGCATAACCCACGCCGGCGCGGGAACGCCGCGCGGGGTGAAATTTACAAAAATACATAAATACTAGTACCCGTTTGCCAAAAATGCGCTATAATATTTTCGTAATCAGCATTACTCTGTAAAGGAGCCTGCGTATGGCCCGATTCAAAGTCGCCCTGCTGCAAATCGCCCCGGAAGAAAGCCTGCTGGCCAATAAGGAAAAAGGAGTCGCCTTCTGCCGGAGGGCAAAAGCCCTCGGCGCGGACGTCGCCCTGTTTCCCGAAATGTTCAGCAACGGCTACCGCATTTACAACCGCCCCGTTGCCGACTGGGTCGCCGATGCCATTTCCGAAACCCACGATTTCGTGGAAACCTTTGCTTGTTTAGCCAGGGAGCTGGACATGGCCGTCGGCATCACCTTCCTGGAGCAATGCGGGGAAAACCCCAAAAACACCCTTGTTCTCTTCGACCGGCACGGTAAAAAAGCGCTGAAATACTCCAAAGTCCACACCTGCGACTTTGATACCGAGCGCCACCTGACCCGGGGCGACGGCTTCCCCGTCGCCGATCTGGACACCCGGGACGGCCCGGTCAGGGTCGGGGCGATGATCTGCTACGACCGGGAATTTCCCGAGAGCGCGCGGAGTCTGATGCTCCAGGGGGCCGAAATCGTGCTGGTTCCCAACGCCTGCCCCATGGAAATCAACCGCCTGGCCCAGCTGCGGGCCAGAGCGTTCGAGAACATGATGGGGATTGCCACCTGCAACTACCCCGACACGGTGCCCGACTGCAACGGCCATTCCAACGCCTTCGACGGGGTGGCGTATCTGCCCGGCGAGCCTGATTCCAGGGACACATGCATCGTCGAAGCCGACGGCTCGGAAGGCATTTTCCTGGCCGACTTTGATCTGGACATGCTCCGCGCCTACCGCAAAAGCGAAGTACACGGCAACGCCTATCGACGCCCAAAGCTATACGCCATGCTTTGCGAATCAATCAGAGAAGCACCATTTCTCCGACCGGATTACAGGGAGTAACGGCAAAAGGTTCTTAAAGGAGGTTTGCGCGCGATGATCATCGTGTACGAATCCAAAACGGGGTTTACCAGGCGGTACGCAGAAATGCTTTCCAAAAAAACCGGCTGGAAAATGTATGCCACGTATGAACTTCCCAAAAACAGCGAAGACGAGATTCTCTTCCTCGGCTGGATGAAAGCCGGCCGCATCCAGGGGCTTTCCAAAATGAACCTTGCCCGGGTGAAGGCCGTCTGCGCCACAGGCACGGCGCGGTACGCAGAGCCGAGCGAAGAAAAAGTCAAAGCGAGAAACAAAATCAAAACCGTGCCCTTCTTCTATCTGCGGGGCGGCTGCCTGCCGCTAAAGCAGTTGAAAGGGGCGGACAGGATTCTTCTGTCCCTATTTGTGAAAATGCTGAAAATGCGCAAAGACAAGGACGAGGAAACGAAGGAAGCCATCGAGCACATCGTAAATGGCTTCGACGGCGTTTCCGAAGAAAACCTCAAGCCCGTATACGAATGGGCCGCCGCCCAGAAATCCCATTAACAGGCAAGTCTACCAAGACGGAGGGAGCCGGCAGGCAAACCCGCCGGCTCGCCCCGCGTAGAACTCTGCTGCCTGCGGCCGACGCCATTCCCCGGCAGCCGGCAGGCTCTGCGGGGTTGCTTATCGCTTCGGGCTGGGTTTTGCAAAACTTCCTTTGATTTCAATATTCCAATTGGGGCGCGGGCGGTGCCGT
>JAKPBM010000001.1 GCA_029778935.1 Bacillota bacterium
GGTTCTATGACGCCGTGCGGTTTGCGCAGGAAAACAAGCTGTTTATGGGTGTGTCCGGCACGGAATTTGCGCCTTCTGTCAATATGAACCGGGCCATGTTTGTGACGGTGCTGGGCCGGCTGTACGGCGTCGACACGGCAAGATACACCGGAACCTGGTCGGTCTTCAACGACGTAGAACCCGGCTCCTGGTACGCGCCGTATGTGGAATGGGCGGCGCTGTTCAACATCGTCACCGGCGACGGGCAGGGCAATTTCCGCCCCTACGACCCGATAACCAGGGAGGAAATGTGCGTTATTTTGGCCCGGTTTGCGAATTTCCTCGGTCTGCAGCTGAACATCACGGCCGGCGAAATCGGATTTACGGACAGCGCCGGCGTCAGCCCGTGGGCCAGTGATGCGGTGTCCGTATTTGAGCAGGCAGGCATTGTCACCGGCATGGCGGACGGCTCCTTCCGGCCGAAGAAAGCCGCCAGCCGCGCCGAAGTGGCGGTGATTCTGCAGCGGTTTGTGAATTTGCTGGATTAGTCGAGTGCTACTAACCTCTATTTCTATGGTAAAAAGCGGCATAAGCGGCGGCAAATATGCCTTTGCGGACATGTGTACCTGGGCAAAAAAACATGCTAACATTCCCGCCGAAGGAATGCGGAGAGCGCCTGTCTTAGCCAAAGCAAACCTTTCATTTTCTAAGGCGGCGGAAACCCTGACATGTCATAGCAAACCCCTGTAAAGCCGCTGGGAAACGGCAGTCAGCAAATTCCTTCCGCTTGCCAAAAAACGATCTCCATCTTCAGGCTAAACACTGTAAATTAAAAACCCCGGGAAAGTTCCCGGGGTTTTCTTTTCAGCCGTTTAATAATCGTTCCGCTTCTTGTTCCGAATGAACAGGTAGAGGGCCAATACGCCCAAGCCCGCGGCAATGAGCGCGTACACGACCCAGGAAACACCTTCGCCGGCGCGGACGGTAGTCGTCCAAAGCTCATCCATGTAGCGGATGGTCTCGTCGGGCAGGGTTTCAAAGGAGCGGCCCAGCGCCAGAATCTCCGCGCTGGGATAGGCGACTTCGTTGTTCACCAGTTCCTCGGACATGTACTGTTTGGCCTCGGAAATGGGCGTGGCGTAACCCAGGAACTCCATGTTGGCAGCGGAAATTTCCGGGTCGCACAGGAAGTTGATGAACATCTCCGCGGCCTTCTTGTTCTGGGCGCTCTTGGGGATGCACATGGCGTCGATAAAGAGGTTGAAGCCCTCTTTGGGGAACGCGAAGGCCAGGTTGTCGTTGTTCGCCTTCATGGTCAGGTAGTCGCCGGCGTAGTAGGGGACAATCCAGGCTTCCTCCCGCTCCATCTGGGAGTAGGACTGGTCCATGACGTACTGCTGTACGATGGGCTTCTGTTCCTTCAGCTTTTCCGCGGCCCGCCGAAGCTCTTCCTTGTCGGTGGTGTTGACGTCGATGCCGAGCAGGAACTGGGCCACCGCGAAGGCGTCTCTGGGGTTACCGAACATGAGGATTTTGCCCGCATACTCTTCGTCCCAGAGGATGCTCCAGCTATCGACGGGCTTGGTAACGTACTTGGTGTTGTAGATGATGCCTACCGTGCCCCAGGTGTAGGGAACGGAGTATTTGTTTTCCGGGTCGTAGCTGCGGTTTTTGAACTCCTCGTCGATATATTGGTAGTTGGGGATGTTCTCAAAGTCCAGCGGCAGCAGCATGTCTTCCGCAATCAGACGGCCGATCATATAGTCGGAGGGGATGATGACGTCGTAGGACGAGCCGCCGTTTTTCAGACGGGTGTACATGGCCTCGTTGCTTTCATACGTGGAGTAGTTGACCTTGATGCCGGTACGGCGGGTAAACTCGGCGATTAAGTCAACGGAGCCGTCGGAGCCGTCGGCAATAGACTGGCCCCAGTTGTAGACGTTTATATACTCACCGGTCAGAGGAACCGCGTCGGCATTGTCGGCCATGGCGGAAAGGGGAGTGCCGATTCCCAACACCAGTAACAGGGCTAACAGCAGACCGATTTTTTTCATCTATCTATCTCCCTTCATGGAAAAATAAATTTTATAAGTCGTTGGTCGGCATGACCAGTTTTCTGTTGCGACGCTGGGTTTCGCGCCACTGCAGCACGTTCATGAGCACCATCACAAACAGGATGATGGTGAACAGCAGCGTGAACAGCGCGTAAATGCGCCCCGGCAGGGGCTTTTTCGTGTAGGTGTAAATCTGCACGGGCAGCGTTTCAAACGTGGCGCCGCTGACAAAGTAGGATATTACGAAGTCGTCCAGCGACATGGTGAACGCCATGAGGGCGCCGGAGATGATGCTCGGCATAATTTGGGGCAGGACGACTTTGAAAAACGCCTTCGTCGGCGGGCAGCCAAGGTCCAGCGCCGCTTCCGTCAGATGCTTGTTGAGCTGGCGAAGCTTGGGCATGACCGACAGAATCACGTAGGGCAGGTTGAAGGTGATGTGGGCAATCAGAATCGTCAGAAAGCCCATCACGTTGTTGATGCGGAACAGCCGGCCGACAAACACAAAAAGCAGCGCCAACGAAATACCGGTGACGATCTCCGGGTTCGTCATGGGGATGTTCGTAATCGACATGACGACAGAGCGCATCTTTTTGCCCATGGAGTGGATGCCCACGGCGGCCATGGTGCCCAGCACCGTTGCAATCAGCGACGAAAGCACGGCAACCAATATCGAGTTCAGCATCGCCTGCATCATGCTTCTGTCGCGAAACAGCTCCTTGTATTGATGGAAGGAAAAATCGCGAAGGTCGTTAATGCTGCGCCCGCCGCTGAAGGAGGCCACCAGCAGCAGAAAAATGGGCGCGTAGAGGAAGAGAAACACGACAACGGTGAAGATTCTATTAAACCTTTTCATACCAGCAACACCTCATCGCTGTCGGTAAACCGGTTCATGATCCACATGCAGAGGAAAATCAGCAGCATCAGCACCA
>JAKPBM010000019.1 GCA_029778935.1 Bacillota bacterium
ACTTAAAAAACGACCGTGTAACCAGAAAAATGAGGAGGTTTCTCATGAAAAAGTGTCTGTTACTGTTATGTGCCGTTTCCTTCCTGTTGGGCCTTGCGGCCTGCGGCGGTGAAGTGGTCAAAACGGCTGTGGCGGAGACATATAGCAAGGTCAACAAAGAGCTGCAGGACGTTTTCCGGCTGGCCAAGGACAACATCGACCGGGTCGATCAGGGAACGGTGGAAGAACTGAGCAATCTGGGCAACACCATCGTCGCCTTAGCTGAGGAGATTGAAAGCGACAAGCTGACCCAGGAACGGGCCGACGAAATTCAGGCGGAGCTTGCCTCCTACTCGGCGAAAGTCGCCGAGCTGAAAAGCAAAGTGGAAGCCCTTATCGAAAGCGGTGTTGGGCTGAGCGAGGAACAAACGGCCGCGCTGGAAGAGATTCAGGCGGGGCTGGCGGAAGTCTACGGCAAGTACGCGGAAGTGTTTGACAACCTCGACGACGAGACGAAAGCGTTTGTCAACACCATTGCGGAAATGGCCGAGGAAATCGGCAGCGTGCTGAACGGCACGATGGAGCTGGTCGCCGACCAGGCGGAGCAGTATATCGACGGCGCCCGCGGCGTGCTGGATGCGGCGCTGCAAGGCTGGACGCAGATTGAGGCCAAGCTGAACCAGTAAGGCATAAAAGTCGACAGGGATTCTCTCTGTCGGCTTTTCTGTAAAAAGCCTTTTGCTGCGGCGAAAAGCCGCTCTACATAGCATTGGGGACACACGGTAAAAGAGAGAGGGGCTTACATGAAAAAGCGGATAGTGGCAGTTCTTCTGCTGGTTGCCATGGCGCTGGCGGCGTTTCCTGTGGAAGCCGCGGCGCTGACGGTAGACGGCATCCGTTCGGCGGTGCTTACCGGAGGAAGCGCTTCGGGCGAAAACCCGTTTACGGACGTACATAAGGAAAACTGGTACTTCGACGCCGTGCGCTACGCCCGGCTCAACGGGTTATTCCAGGGCATAACTGCCGACCTGTTTGAGCCGGCGGGGATTATGACCCGCGCCATGTTTGTGACCGTTCTGGGCCGCATGGCGGGCGTGGACGTGACGGCGTACATAGGGCAGTCGGCGTATTCCGACGTGTCCAAGTTTGCCTACTACGCCCCGTATGTGGCGTGGGCGACCAAGCATGGCATTGCCGTCGGCGTGGGCAACGGCCGGTTCGATCCCAACGGGGCTGTGACCCGGGAAGAAATGGCCGTCTTTTTCGACCGGTATTTTGAGATTTTCGGCGTAAAACTCAACAATACCGGCGCGAAATCCAACGCCGGGCCGGAGGATTTGGATAAAGTTTCCTCCTGGGCAAGAGAAAGCGTCTTGCGCTTCTGGCAGAAGGGGCTGTTAATCGGCGACGGCAGGAGCTTTGACCCCAAAGCAAACGCCACCCGCGCCCAGGTGGCCGAGCTGGCCATGCGCATGGACAAGACTGTGCAGGTCTGGTACAAAGAGCCGGGCGTGCAATCCGACCGCGTGCGCAAGGATCTGCCGGAGGAAGGCGAAACCGGCGACAACCCCGATACTCCCGGCAACCCCGTCAACCCCGGCGGCAACCCGGGCAACCCGGGCGGCGGCAACGAAACAAAGTATTTCTCCGTCACCTTTGAAGCAGGCTCCCTTACGGACAGAAAGCTGTATCCCAAAGATACGCTTTTAAGCACCCTGCCCGCGCCGGCGCAGCCTATGGGAAAGGTGTTCCTGGGCTGGCATTATAAGGACACCAACACGCCCGTGACCGGCTCCGACAAGCTGGCCGGCGACGTTACGCTGGTAGCGAAGTTTGCCGACGCCAACGCCCTGGACGAAAGCGGCACGCTGGACTTTGTGGCCGCCACGGACCAGGAGCCGGGCTTTTCCATTACGGTGAAATATAACCGCCGGCCGGTGGAGGGCGTCGACTTTCTCTTCCGCAACATTACCGCCCCTGCCAGAACGCCGGAAGACGGCGGCGACCCGGACGACGTAAGCATCGAGCGGGTCAACGTGGAAGTCAATGGCGACGGCTTCTGGGTGATTTCCGCCAAAACAGGCGGCTTTACCCGGGGCCACACCTACCAGATTGAGCTTTTAAAACAGGACATCGTCTTTGATGAAAACGCCGACGTCTTTGGAAACATCAAGCAGGCCAACCCCGGCTTTGACATCCGGAAGGTCCGCTACTTTAACTTCTCCATCTATCAGGACGGCACGCTGAACCTGCAGCTTAGAAGCGACATCGTCTTTCTCGAGGCGGGCGAGTTCTC
>JAKPBM010000288.1 GCA_029778935.1 Bacillota bacterium
CGATTTTCTCCGCCAGAGCTCTCTTAGCCAGCGGCGCAAAGTGCTGGCAGCCGGCGCCGCTTTTGGCATCCACGGCAATGGCAAGCAGACCGGTTGACTGGTAATAGCGAATCCACCGGTCGGTTTCCAAAGGGTCCGCCTGGTCCTGACGGGTCAGCACCAGAATGCGGGGCTTTACACCCGCGATTTCGTCCAGCACCGGGTTGCGGCTGCTTTCGGGAATGCGGGCGTCGGCCAGTTCGGCCACCAGGTCGATTTTTTTGATGCTTTCCTCCAGCTCCCGGCGGGTTTTGGCCATATGCCCGGGATACCATTGAATCTGCATGCGATTACCTCCCAGCGAGGGTTACTCCACCGGCCCGATCTGGTAAAAGGGGTAGATGCGGAACAAAACCTTGCCAAGGATTTGCCGCGTGTCGATGAGCCCCACTTCCGAGGCGCGGCTGTCGGTGGAGTAGTTGCGGTTGTCGCCCATGACGAAGATTTTCCCTTCGGGAACCGTCAGCGGGAACTGGACATCCGCGGAACGGGTGGTTTTTTCGTTGATATAGGGCTCGTCTTTCAAAACGCCGTCCACGTAGACGTTGCCCTGGGTAAAATCGATGTCCACCGTCTGCCCGCCGACGGCGATGACGCGTTTGACGATAGGCTCTTTCTGAAAGCTCTCTTTGGAAATGACCACAATGTCGCCGGGTTTGGGGGTGTAAAACAGGCGGGAAATAATGAGCCTGTCCCCCTGATGCAGCGTCGGCACCATGGACGTGCCGATAACCCCCGTCATGCGGAACACCAGCGAAAACAGCAAAACAATGCAGATCAGCGCCGACACAAGGGCATCCGCCCAGTCGAACAGAGCCGAGCGCGAGCGTTCGGAAATGATTTTATCCTCCGGTTTCATAAGCAAATCTCCCTGGCAAATTGGGGATGGTACGAAAAAGAGAGGACATACGCCCCCCCTGTTTCGTTGCCGATTCCGATTTTACATTTCAGCCCGAACGCGCGCGGCCTTACCCACACGTTTTCTGAGGTAATAGAGCTTGGCGCGTCTGACGCGGCCCTTGTGCACGACTTCGATTTTGTCGATCACCGGGCTGTGCAGCGGGAACACGCGCTCCACGCCGACGCCGTAGGACACGCGGCGCACGGTGAACGTCTCGTTCACGCCGCCGTGTTTCTTGGCGATAACGGTGCCTTCGAACACCTGAATGCGTTCGCGGGAACCTTCCTTAACCTTGACGTAGACGCGAACCGTGTCGCCCACGTCCACATGCCTATCGGTTTTGAGATAAGCCTGTGTCAGCTCCTTGATGAGATCCATTGCTAGTCATCCTTTCCGTACGGAACATTCTTGCCCGCAAAGTTGCGGCAGAGGAATGGTGATTTTTGTGCCATGCGGTAATAACCGGCAATGCCGCACAAATACCTAAGTATAATAGCATAATTTCCGCAAAATTACAAGCCCTTTTCCCGCTTTTTCACAGCCAGCGCCTTTATTTTTTTATAATGCCCATTTTTTGCGCCGTTATGTGCCGAATGACAGTATCTCCTACCCCTTTCGTCCGTTCCCATTCCAACCATTTTATGCTATAATAATTCCGATTGAGCTTGCCGTTTACGATTATCCAGGCGAAAGGATGTCGTTTATGACCGTTTTGCAGGCATTAAACGCGCGGGTTTCCCGCCGCGCCTATACGGATAAACCTATCCCGCCGGAGCTTATTTTACGGCTGGAAAAAAACATCGAAACGGTGAACCGCATAGCCGGCCTTTCCATCCGCTTTCTGCCGGACGGAAGCGGGGCGTTCGCGCGCCTTTCCAAAACCTACGGCCTACTGACCGGGGTCAGGAGCCTCTTTTGCATGGCCGGGCAGGCGGAAGACCCCTTTTTGCGCGAAAAAATCGGCTATTACGGCGAATTTCTCGTGCTTTCCGCCACGCAGATGGGCTTAGGCACCTGCTGGATCGGCGGCTCTTTTGATAAGGAGTATCCCTTTTACGAACTGGCGCCTTCGGAAAAGCTGGTCTGCGTGGTTGCCGTGGGGTTTTCGCCGGAAGAACTTACCGTGCGGGAAAAACTCGTCCGCAAGGCCCTCCACCGGGCGGATAAGCCGATGGAAGCCCTGTATGACGCGGACGAACCCCCGCCGGAATGGTTTTTAGACGGCGTCCGCGCCGTCGCCAAAGCGCCGTCGGCGGTCAATCGGCACCCTACCCGTTTTCTCTGGAAAGACGGCCGGGTCTTCGTCCAAAACGAAGGGAATTTTTCCTACCAAAGCATCGACCTGGGCATCGCCAAAGCCCACTTCGCCCTGGGCGCGGGCGGGCGGTTTGAACCCGGCGAGCGCAGCGAATTTGTCAAAGAAGAAAACCCGCTTGCCGCCTGGCCCTTTGACAGGTAGCAGCCAAGAAAAGAGGATAGATTCTTTTGGAACAGTACCCTTACAAACTCGAATTGCACGCGCACACCCATCCCATTTCCCCCTGCTCCCGCATTTCCGGCGCCGACCTGGCCAAAGCCGTCGCCGCGGCCGGATACCACCTTCTCCACGTGACGGAACACCTCCGCGTGGACACCTTCCGCCTGTCCGCCCCCGACCGAGAGGCGGAAATCGACCGCTTTTTGAGCGGCTTCTATGAGGCAAAGAAAACGGGCGAAGCCCTGGGGCTGACGGTTTTATACGGCGCCGAGCTATCGCTGCCCATGCTCAACAACGAATATTTGCTGTTCGGCATGAACCGGGCGTTCTTCCACGCGCTGGACAAGGCCTTTTTCCTCCGCCCGGCGGAACTCACCGCCCTGGCCCACGAGTACGGCATCGTGGTGGTGCAGGCGCACCCCTTCCGCTCCCGCATGGTGCGCACAGGGCCGGAGGACGTGGACGGCGTGGAAGCCTACAACCTGCATCCCAACCACAACTCCCGCAACGATTTGTCCATGGCATACGCGGAAAAATACAACCTGATCGCCACTTCCGGCACGGACGTGCACGAGCCGTCCCACGTGGGCCGGGGCGGCATCCGCGCGAAAGTCCTCCCGAAAACGGAAGCGGAACTGGCCGCGCTCATCC
>JAKPBM010000289.1 GCA_029778935.1 Bacillota bacterium
GTTTCAATAATCGGGAAAAATTCGTAAAAATTTTAGTTAACAGCAGAAACAGAATCGCGCATGTTAAAACAAAACAGGACAAAGAATATCTTTCCGGCGCGGAATCCGCGCTGTACCTGCTGAAATTCTCCTTCTTCTATCGCCGCATCTTGTTTGACCTGCTTGGGATAGATTCGGAGGTGTATTGGGATAAAATGCTTCGCTCAGCGTCTTTATTTGTCAAGAAATATGGGGTTCTAGAGGAGTTTATCAACACAAGACTGAAATGAGCCGCATCGCCTTGATGCGGCTCATTTTTCTATTCCCCCACGAGCAGCGTTTTGATATTCTCCCCATTGGCTGAGGCCTGCATGGCGGCGTTAATTTTCTCCACCGGATAGAAAGCCGCCAGTTCCAGAATTTTCGAACGCAGCTCCGGCCGGCTTTCCAGCAGGGAAAGATACTTCTTTACATCCGTAACGGAATACTGGGACGAACCGAGTACCCTTAACGCCTTAAACGTAATCAGCTGCGGCGCGATGGGTATTTTGCCGCTGTCGGAGTACTGCCCGGGAATTAGATACACGCCCCGGTTGCGAAGCAGATTCAGCCCCACGGGGATGGCCGCCGGATTGCCCGACGCTTCAAACACCAAATCCGCCCCCAAACCGCCGGAAAGGGCCATCACCAGATCCAAAACGCCTATTTCCCCATCCTTTTCCAGGCTCAGCACGTGAGTGGCGCCCAGCGACCGGGCGGCTTTCGCCCGCTTTTCGTTTTCCCGGGCGGTCAGGGCGATTATATTCGGCACATTCAGCGCGCTAAGCAGCATCACGGTGAACAGCCCCACCGGCCCCAGCCCCTGGATCACCGCCACCCGGGCGTATTCCAGACTGCCGCCGGCTTTGGCCGCCAGCTGGAACGCGTGGATGGACGTGGGCCCGGCGCAGGCAAACACGGCCACCGTCTTCGGGTCCAGCCCTTTGGGGATGGGAATCAGGTTTTGCGGCGGCGCGAACGTGTACTCGCCGTAGCCGCCGTGGAAGTGGGGCGGCTCCTGCGGCGGCTTGCTGTTGGTCACGCGCATGTTGACGCAGTTGGCGTCGTCGCCGGTTTTGCAAAGGAAACACTCGCCGCAGGGGATGGCGATGTACACGATGGCGTTGTCGCCCTTGACCAGCCCGTACTGCTCCGAATCCGCTTCCGTGATGTCGTCTATGACGCCCACGAACTCGTGCCCGATGGCGGCGGGAAGGTTTACGCCGAGCCGGCCTTCATGGATATGCAGGTCCGTACCGCAAACGCCGCTGGCTATCAGTTTTAGCCGGACGGAACCGTTTGTCGCCGGCAGCACGGGATATGTGTCTATGCGGAAAGGTTCGTTTACGCCCGTGAGAACGGCCATTTTTCCAGTTTTCATTCGCACTCTCTCCTTTTATCCTCCAACTTCCACCGTAAAACAGCGGGAGTAAGCCTGGGAAAGCGTGTCCGCCAGCGCTCTGGCGGCGGAGTTGGGCATCATCGGG
>JAKPBM010000048.1 GCA_029778935.1 Bacillota bacterium
CCGGGAGATAAAAGACGCCTTTGCCGACTGGCTGGAATACAAAGACGACGGGTCCAAATCCCAGCGGATTGCCGACCGCATCAAGGAAATGCTCATCGAAGCCGACTGGGAGAAGACGCCGATTCTAAAGCAGATTTACGACCTTTCGCCCTATCTGGAAAAACGATCCGTCTGGATGATCGGCGGCGACGGCTGGGCCTACGACATCGGCTACGGCGGTTTGGACCACGTGCTCTCCTCCGGCGACGACGTAAACCTCTTTGTCATGGACACGGAGGTGTACTCCAACACCGGCGGCCAGACGTCCAAGTCCACGCCGGCGGGCGCGGTAGCGAAATTTGCCTACAACGGCAAGACGACGCGGAAGAAGGACCTGGGCCTGATGGCCATGACGTACGGCAACGTGTACGTGGCCCAGATTGCCCTGGGCGCCGATTTGAACCAGGCCATCCGCGCCATGAAGGAGGCCGAAAGCTACCCCGGTCCGTCGCTTGTAATCGCCTACGCGCCGTGCATCAGCCACGGCATCAAGACGGGCATGGCCACCAGTATCCGGGAGGAAAAGAAAGCCGTCGACGCGGGTTACTGGCAGCTGTACCGCTATGACCCCAGGCTCGAGGAAGCGGGCAAGAACCCCTTCCAGCTGGACTCGAAAGACCCCACGCTTTCCTACCGGGACTTTTTGGCCGGCGAAATCCGCTATTCGCAGCTGGCCAATTCCCAGCCCGACGCGGCGCAGAAGCTCTTCGAGCAGGCCGAGCAGCACGCCAAACGCCGCCTGGAGCTGTACAAGAAGCTGGCCCAAGCGTGGAGCCAGGCCCAGTAGCGCTCGTTTTGCGGGATAGGGCTGCCGGACCCTTTGAAGCGCCGGCAAAGCAGGTTCGCATGGACAGCCGGGCGGCCTGCCCCGCGGGGGAGTTGCCTAAGGGTGTGCGGCGCTCAGCTGCTATGCGGTTGTTATAGCGGCGGCAGGCTTGGCCTGCCCCGCCTGAAAGCGGAAGGGGGCAGCAGACGCCACGAAAGACCAAAAACCCGCCTGGCGGCATCGTTGAAACTGCCGACTGGGCAGCGGCATCCCGGCGTTGCTTGACGGCCTGGTCAGCCACGGCGACCAGTCGTTTTACCACAGAATACCGGCGGGGCGGAGTGCTTCGGAAACACCGTAGAGCCAACAGACGGCCCCGTTGGACGGAATTTAAACCGCTCGGCTGGTGATGACTCCCTATCTCACCGATGCCTGCTTTTTCACACCTGCAGCCCGGCCGGTAAGCCGGGTTTCCGTGTGATGCCGGGGGAAGGGAAGGTGCCGTTTGGGCCTTGCCGCCCAGCTTATAAATCCTTTTGCGGAATGACACCAAAACCCCCTGTGCATTTTACGCACAGGGGGTTTTTGACAGCCGAAGATTACTTTTACTTTATCAGCGTTGTGCCCGGGTAATAGTGGGCCAGGATTTCCTCGTAGGTCTTTCCCTCCTGGGCCAAGACTTTCGCGCCGTGCTGGCTCATGCCGACGCCGTGGCCGTAGCCGACGGTTTTCATAATGATCCGGCCCTGCTGGAAGCTGAAGGTGAAGTTGGCCGAGCGCAGGCCGCACAAAAACCGAAACTCCATGCCCGAAAGGCTTACGCCGCCGACTTTGAGGCTTTTCACCATACCCGTTTCCGTCCGCACTATGTCGGTAAACCAGGTGTCGGGCGTGCCGGAGAGATTGGCCTGCGGGTAAGACTTCAAGAAGACGGTCTTAAACTCCGCTGGGTCAAAGCTCACCGTTTCCTCGTACCGGGGCAGCTCCGATTCGCCCCTGGGCGCGTCGACGGAGACCAGATACGGCACTTCCACGCCCCAGACGTCCTTGGCGTTTTCCGTCTTGGGGCCGGACATGGCGTGGAACACGGCCAGAATCGGCCCGCCGTCGGAAACTAGAATCTGCCCTTTGGTGGCTTCCACGGCGTTCATGATACGGCCTACGTATT
>JAKPBM010000059.1 GCA_029778935.1 Bacillota bacterium
CAAGGACATTATCTACATCAGCGGCGAAAAAGACGGCGCCATGGCGGAAGTGGCGCTGCAGTACAACACTTCCTACAACGAAACCGTGCTCTCCTTTGCCAACAACATCCATACAGGCGAAGGCGGCACCCACGAAACTGGCTTTAAAGCGGCCTTGACGAAAGTCATCAACGACTACGCCCACAAAGCGAATTTCTTGAAAGCCAGTGACAAAAACCTTTCCGGCGACGACGTGCGGGAAGGGCTGATCGCCATTATCAACGTGCGGCTTGTCGAGCCGCAGTTTGAGGGCCAGACGAAAACAAAGCTTGGCAACGCGGAAATCCGCTCCTTTGTGGAAGGCATGGTGACCGATAAGCTCACCGCCTATTTGGAAGAAAACCCCGGCGTGGCAAGGCAAATCCTCTCCAAAGCCCTGGACGCCGCCAGAGCCAGGGAAGCCGCCCGCAAGGCAAGGGAAGCAACCCGCCGGAAAACCGTTTTAGAATCCGGAAACCTGCCCGGCAAACTCTTTGACTGCCAGGAGCGTGACCCGGCCAAAACCGAGCTCTATATCGTAGAGGGCGACTCGGCCGCCGGTTCGGCCAAATCCGGCCGCGACCCCAAGCACCAGGCGATTCTCCCGCTTTGGGGCAAGACGCTAAACGTCGAAAAAGCGCGCATCGATAAAATCTACGACAACGACAAGCTCTCCCCGCTGATTATGGCGCTGGGCGCCGGCGTGGGGCCGGAGTTTGACGTGACCAAACTGCGCTATCACAAAATTATCCTTATGTCGGACGCGGACGTGGACGGCAGCCATATCCGCTGCCTGCTTCTGACGTTCTTCTTCCGCTTCATGCGCCCGGCCATTGAGCACGGGCACGTGTATGTGGCGCAGCCTCCGCTGTACCGGATTACCAAAGGCAAAGAGACCTACTATGCCTTCTCGGAGAAGGAATTCCACCAGCTGCTGGAGAAAATCGGGCCTGTGCCGGACGACGCGGTCCAGCGCTATAAGGGTCTTGGTGAAATGGACGCCCAGCAGCTCTGGGAAACCACCATGGACCCGAGTGCCAGAACCCTGCTTCGGGTGGATATCAACGACGCGGCGGCCGCGGACGCGGCGTTTACCATGCTGATGGGAGATGCGGTCGGTCCCCGGCGGGATTATATCGAAAAGAACGCCAAATACGTGTCCAACCTGGACATTTAAGCCGGCGGAGCGACAAACGGAACGAAACGGCCAAAGGCTGTTTGCCGATTCCGGAATACACCGCAGGAAATGGAGAATTACACCGCAATGGATTACGAAAATCAAAAAATTATAAATGTAGACATTGAACGAGAAGTCAAAAAGTCCTTCCTCGAATACGCCATGTCGGTTATCGTAAGCCGCGCGCTGCCGGATGTTCGGGACGGGCTGAAACCTGTGCACCGCCGCATTTTATACACCATGCATGAATCGGGGCTGACTCCCGACAAGGGCTACCGCAAGTCGGTTACCACCGTCGGCGACGTGCTCGGCCGGTATCATCCTCACGGCGAAACGTCCGTTTACGACGCCATGGTCCGCATGGCGCAGGACTTCTCCATGCGCTATCCGTTAATCGACGGTCACGGCAACTTCGGTTCCGTCGACGGCGACCCCGCCGCGGCTTACCGCTACACGGAAGCCCGCATGACGAAGCTTTCCCTGGAAATGCTGCGGGATATCGAAAAGGAAACGGTGGACTTCCGCCCCAACTTCGACGGTACGCGGAAAGAGCCGGTTGTGCTTCCCAGCCGGTTCCCCAACCTTTTAGTCAACGGCTCTCATGGCATCGCCGTCGGCATGGCGACGAACATCCCGCCTCATAACCTGCGGGAGGTGATCGACGCCACCATCTACCGCCTGGAAAACCCGGAATGCTCGCTGGAAGAGGTCATGAACTACATGCCGGGTCCCGATTTCCCGACGGGCGGCATCATTTTGGGCCGGTCGGGCATCCGCGCGGCCTACGCCACAGGCAAGGGCCGTATCCGCGTCCGCGCCCGGGCGGAGATTGAGGAGATGGAGAACGGCAAAAGCCGGATCATCGTCACCGAAATCCCCTACATGGTCAACAAGTCCCGTATGTGCGAAAACATCGGCGAGCTGGTCAAGGAAAAGAAAATCGAAGGTATTACCGCCATCCGCGACGAAACCAGCCGCCACGGCATGCGGATTGTCATCGAAATCCACCGGCAGGCCAACCCCCAGGTAATCTTAAACCAGCTGTACAGCTACACCCAGATGGAAGACATCTTCGCGGTGAACATGATCGCTTTGTCCGACGGTTCGCCGAAAGTAATGGGCCTGCTGCGCATTCTGGACGAATACCTTTCCCACCAGAAAACCGTTATTATCCGGCGCACAAAGTACGATTTGAACCGCGCGCTGGAGCGGGCGCACATTCTGGCCGGCCTGCGCATTGCCGTGGACAACATCGAGGAAGTCGTACGCATCATCCGCTCCTCCTCCTCCGTGGCCGACGCCAAGCGGGCTTTAATGGAGCGGTTCTCCGCCGCCGACGTGTCCAATCTGCTGCGGGTCAGCGAAGCGGGCTTTGACGATACGGTGGATTTAGGCACGGGGCTGACCGAAGCCCAGGCCAACGCCATCGTGTCCATGACATTAGGCCAGCTGACCGGCTTAGGCGTGGACAAAATCGAGAAGGAATTCTTCGAAAAAATGAACATTATTCGCGAGTGCAACGCCATTTTGGCGTCTGATGAGCGGATTCGCAACCTCATCAAGGAAGAGATGCTGGAAGTCAAGAAGAAATTCGGCGACGAGC
The DNA here is from genome assembly GCA_029778935.1 of Bacillota bacterium. GTDB lineage: Bacteria > Bacillota > Clostridia > Oscillospirales > QAMX01 > DUUG01. The sequence goes on from JAKPBM010000059.1 coordinate 2,799, forward strand.
GCCGCACCAGCATCGAAGACGTCTACGACGACATCGACGTGGAAGACCTGATTAAAGAGGAAAACTGCGTGTATACCCTCACCAGCCGCGGGTATATCAAGCGCAGCTCCGTGGACGCCTACCGTGCCCAGCGGCGGGGCGGACGAGGCGTGTCAGGCATTACCATCCGCGAGGAAGACATGGTGGACACCCTCTTTGTCGGCTCCACCCACGACCATATCCTGTTCTTCACCTCCGAAGGCCGGGTTTACCGCCTGAAGGGCTACCAGATCCCCGAAGCCGGACGCACGGCCAAGGGCACGAACATCGTCAACCTTCTGGAGCTGGAAGAAAACGAGCGGGTCACGGCCATGCGGCGCATTACCAGCTTTGATGACGACCAGTATCTCGTCATGGTCACCCGCTTCGGCACGGTCAAGCGGCTGGAACTTCGTGAGCTTTCCAACATCCGCAAAGCAGGCCTTCGCGCGCTGACTCTGGACGAAGGCGACAGCTTGATTCGCGTGCTGCTCACAAACGGCGACGAGGACGTTATCATCGGCACAAAGAAGGGCCTTGCCGTGCGCTTTGCCGAGGAAAACGTCCGCGTTATGGGCAGAACGGCCGCCGGCGTGCGCGGCATCCGCCTGGAAGAGGGAGACGAAGTCGTCGGCGCCGCGGTGATAAAGCCCGGAGCATATGTGCTTACGGTGACGGAAAACGGCTATGGCAAGCTGACGCCGGAAGAAGAATTCCCGCGGCATAACCGCGGCGGCAAGGGCGTCGTACTCCACAACCTGACGGAGAAAACCGGCGGCGTGGCGGGACTTTTGGTCACCGGCATGGCCAATGACCTGATGCTGATTACCAGCGAAGGCACCATGCTCCGCACCCCGGTGGACACCATCCGCGTCTGCGGCCGCAGCTCCCAGGGCGTCATCGTCATGCGCACCCAGGAGGGCGAAACGGTGATCTCCTTGGCTGTTACCGAGCAGGAAGTGGCCGAAACCGGCTTTTCCGCGGAGGAAGCGGACGAGGAGCTGTCCATGAACGAGGATTATGTTGCAGAAGCAACGGATGTTAACGATGAATAACCGGTAAAACCTTTACTAGACTGGTTGAATTTAGTATAATAGACCTGTAGCGGGAGAAAATAATGCAAAAAAGAAAACAGGTTACGATTTATACGGACGGCGCCTGTTCCGGCAATCCCGGCCCGGGCGGCTACGGCGTCATACTGCGCTACGGCGAGTATGTGAAGGAGATGTCCGGCGGCGAGCCGGAGACCACCAACAACCGCATGGAGCTGATGGGGGTGATTACGGCCCTGTCGGCCCTGAAGGAGCCTTGCGACGTGACGCTGTACACCGACTCCCAGTATATTGTCAACGCCATGACCCAAGGGTGGGCG
>JAKPBM010000084.1 GCA_029778935.1 Bacillota bacterium
CCGCCGACATTGTGGAGTCCATCGAGCGGATTCACCATATGTCCGAGAAGTGTACGGGCATCCGCGTGAACCTGGCCATCAACTACGGCGGCCGGCGGGAAATCGTCCAGGCGGCGCAGAAGCTGGCCCGGGAAGCCGCCGAAGGCAGGCTCGACCCGGCGTCCGTTGACGAAGCGGCCCTGGAAAGCAGGCTGTATACGGCGGGCCTGCCCGACCCGGACCTCTTGATCCGCACCGGCGGCGAACAGCGGATTTCCAACTTTCTGCTCTGGCAGGTAGCGTATTCGGAGCTGTATTTTACCAAAGTGCTCTGGCCTTCCTTTTCGGAAAAAGATTTGCTGGAAGCCATCGAATGGTACCAGACGCGAAAGCGCCGCTTCGGCAAAGTGTAAAGATTTGCCCGCCGCAAGCTTTGCGGCGGGCGGGACAAAAAGAACGTCTTTTGCAGGGCCGAAAGACCCCGAAAGACAGAACGGGGGATGTTCCATGCTCGTGCGCACGCTGGCTGGGCTTCTTGCCTTGCCGCTTTTGTTTATCGTCATCTTCCTGCTGCCCGACTGGGGGGTTCCGGCGGCGTATGCCGTGCTGTGCGTCATCGCGGCCCATGAGCTTACGTCCGCGGCGGGGCTGGGGAAACACAAGTTTCTGTTTGTATGGGCCGCCGGTTTTGCCGCGCTGATGCAGGCCTGGGCGTATTTTGGATACCCGGCGGGGTACGGCGCGGCGGGGCTGGTGGTTTTTGTTGTAGGGCTGTTTGCCTACGGCATGAAGCATATGGGCCAGGTGTCCTTTGAGGCCGTGGCGGTGACCCTGTTTGCAGGGGTTGTGATTCCGCTGTTTTTCTCGCTGGTGATCCCGCCGTATCGGACGGAATTTGGCAAAGCGCTCGTTTTCCTGCCCTTTTTGGCTGCGTGGCTTTCCGACACGGGGGCGTACTTTTCCGGCTCCCTGTTTGGAAAACACAAGCTCTGGCCCGCCATCAGCCCCAAGAAGTCCGTGGAAGGGGCCGTGGGGGCGGTGATTGTTTCCGTGGGGGGCCACGCGCTGTACGCCTGGCTGCTGTCGTCGGTGTGGAACTATACGGTGACGTATCCGTCCTTTCTTATATGCGGCGCGGTCGGCTCGGTCGCGGGACAGTTTGGCGATTTGATTTTCTCCTACATCAAGCGCTGCTACGGCGTCAAGGACTTTGGCCGGATTATGCCCGGCCACGGCGGCGTGCTGGACCGGTTTGACAGCGTGTTTCTGACCACGCCGGTGGTGTTCGCCCTTTGGTCCGTACTGACGTTTATTTCCGCATAGAGAGGGAAAATCTATGCATATACAACATATAGAAGGGCACGGCCGAAGGCAAAGCGGCCCGATTGCCGTGCTCGGTTCGACGGGGTCCATCGGCCGGCAGACGCTGGACGTGGCCAAAAGCCTGGGCATCCCCGTGGCCGCTCTGGCGGCCAAAAGCAGCGTTTCCGCGCTGGAAGCCCAGGCAAGGGAGTTTCGGCCGAAACTGGCCGTGCTGGAAGACGAACGGGCGGCGAAGGAGCTGAAAACCGCCCTGGCCGACCTGCCGGTAAAAGTGCTGGGCGGGCGGGAAGCTGTTTTGGAAGCAGCCAGTGAAAGCGAAGCCGACACGGTCGTCGCCGCCATGGTGGGCATGGCGGGTTTGGCGCCGGTGCTGGCGGCCATTGAGGCGGGAAAAGACGTCGCCCTGGCCAACAAGGAAGTGCTGGTCTGCGCAGGCA
>JAKPBM010000102.1 GCA_029778935.1 Bacillota bacterium
TTTCTCTAAGCGCCTGTCGCAATCGCCCAATCTGCGCCGCCGGCGGCTCGCCTTTCCCTTCCCGCCTGACCCACGTCCGCGTACCGCTGCACGGCGTCGCACAGCTTCCCCGCGTACTCCCGCACCGCCGGGTCTTTGGCAAACATCCCAGGCCGCTTTCGTACGGCGACGGCCTTCGCCAGCGCCTTTTCGTCGGGGCACAGCGTTTCCGCCAGGCTCCCCCGCCGCCGTTTTGACAATCACCCGCCCCGTGCCAGCGTGTACAGGCAGCGGGATATGTCCAGCAGCCAGCCGTAGAAGTAAAGGCTCCGGCCCGTTAGGCCGGCCGCGCGGCGGATGCTCTCCAAATGCCTTGCCACGTCGGCCACAAGCTCCGCGTACGTCGGCATAGGCAGCAGATGACGCACGTCGCCTCCCAGGCAGAGCCGCCCTTTTTCCTTTAGCAGCGTCAGGCAGAACGAGTCGAACCGGTTCGCATCCGTAATCCTCTGCCCGCTGGTGCCCCAGTAGACCACGCGGTCCGGCGTCTTCTCCCGAAACGCCCGCAGGGACAGCATGCCGTCCTCAAACAGGCGGTAGTATGGGTTTTCCGGCTCGGCGGCAAGCAGTTCCTGCCGCAGCGTCATAAGCCGCTTCGCCTGCCCCGCCCCGATGGGCCTTTGGGTAAGGACAAGGATGTCCAAGTCGCTCCACCCCGGGCAAAAAATCGTCCAGAACATAGAGCCATATAAGTACACGGACGGGCGTCGGTTCTGCAGGATTTCCGCGATGCGTTCTGTCATTTTTCAACAGACTGTTCCAGGGTACGCATTCGTATCCCCCTCTAAGACGCGGAAGGCATCCCCGTCATATTGCGAGGATGCCCGTTTTACAGCTATATTATCGTTTCCAGCAGGTAAAGAAGAATCACAAAGAAGAAGTTCAGGCCGGTGAATTTTACAAGATACGGCTTAATCTGATGGGGGTTATGCTTTCTATACTCGGAAAAGGTAATCAAACTTGCCAGGGACGCAATCAGCGTGCCGCAGCCGCCGATGTTCACCGCCGGCAGCAAAGCGGCGTAGTCGGCGGTAAAGTGGGACAGCAGCACGGCGCTGGGCACGTTGCTGATACACTGGCAGGAAAGGATGCCAAACAGCAGCGTGTTCACAGGCAGCACCCTGGAAAAGAAGGCGTTTACAGCGGGAATCCGCGCCATGTTGCCGCTGAACACGAAAAACGCCGCAAAAGTGGCCAGCAGCGGGTAGTTGACGCCTTTCAGCGCCTTCCGATCCAGCAAAAGCAGGGCGATGGTCACGGCGACTGTGCCGAGCAGGTACGGAATCACCCGGAAGACAATCAGAATGCTTGCCGCAAACAGGACGGAGTAGATCACCGTTCGCTTTACGTCCAGCTTGTACCGGTGATCCTCCTTCAGTTCCAGCGGCACAGGCTTTACAAACAGGCAGATGACGACCATCAGCAGAACGGACGTTAGGAAGCTGGGGAACATGATTTTCATGAACTCCAGCGTGTCAATCCGGTAGTAGGCGTACAGGTACAGGTTCTGCGGGTTGCCGAAGGGCGTGACCATGCCGCCTAAGTTGGCGGCGATGTTCTGCATAATGAAGGTAAAGGCCATAGCCTTGTAGTTGCCCGTGCTGTGAAGCACAAAGTACCCCAGCGGCAGAAACGTCAGCAGCGCCATGTCGTTGGCCAGAAACATGGAGCCGATGAAGGTAATGAACACCAGCCCCAGCGTGGCGTTTCGCAGGTTCCGCAGCTTCAGCACGATGCTTTTGCTGATAATTTCAAACACGTGGATATGGGCCATTGCCTCCACCACCGCCAGCGTGCAGTATAATGTCGCCAGCGTGTTCCAGTTGAAATAGCCCAGATATTTTGCGTCCACCGGAACAAACAGGCACGTGACCAGCATGGCGCACACGGCAATGGCGAGCACGGGCTGTTTTTTGACGGCTTTAGCCGCTTTGCGAAGGAAACCGTCCAGCCGGCGGCCGGCGTATTGCTGCTCTTGCAGGACGTTTGTCAGTTCCCCAACGGTATTGCTTTCCACTTATAATCACTTCCGAAAAAGGCTCACGAAAGTGGATTATAGCAGAACGCCGGGGGGAACACAATGGGCAGTATGGCACAATTCACATATGGCGGGCAGGCCCGATTTCGCCATCTTTCGCGCCTATAGGCCCGTTGCGCTTGACAAGCAGGCGGATCTGTATTATTGTAATCTGCAATAAGGAATTTTTCATGGAAGGTAACGACATGGTGGAAGTAGTGGCCGCCCTGATTTGGGATAGGGACCGGTTTTTGATTTGCCAGCGCCCGGCCCATAAAGCCCGCCCGTTACTATGGGAGTTTGTGGGCGGCAAGGTGGAACCGGGCGAAACGAAGGAAGAGGCTCTGGCCCGCGAGTGTATGGAGGAGCTGGGCATAGAAATCGCCGTCGGCGGCGTGTTTATGGACGTGGTGCACACGTATCCGGACATCACGGTGCACCTTACGGTGTTTCACGCCCGCGTCGCGAAAGGAACGCCGCAGCGGCTGGAGCATAACGACATCCGCTGGATCACCCCGGCGGAGATTCCGCAGTTTGCCTTTTGCCCGGCGGACGAGGAGATATTGGAGAAGATAAAACGGGAGTATAGTGAATATGTATAGACCTGTGAAAAGAACAGGAGTAGCTTAGCCTAGTCCTGTATATTTTTTAATTTTAATAATTGTATTAGGCGGTAAATTTCATCCAAGAAGAGTATTAGTTTTATTGAGTTTACTTCTGTACCATAATTCAACTCACGCCCATGCAAAATATTATTTCTCTCAATATCATTATATGATTTTCTATTATCAGAATCTGCAAAGAAATAATCGATTTGCTTTATTGCATAGTTTAAAAAGTAGTTTTCTAATAGTTCAACTTTTGATTTCAAATCAGACTTTAAATTTCCAAACCAATGATATTTCAACTGATAATTATCTTTATAAAATTCTCTAAGAACGCCTTCAATAACTATATACCAAACCGGAATTGATAAAGTATATTTCCCAGTTGCATGCGCATAGTAAGCATCCTCTATAAGATGTTCCATTCGTTTAAAATAGTATAGATTAAACCATTTTTCCGTAAGCTGGTCTAGAGAAATATATTTGCTTTTCCTGTAATAACCGCAAATAACTTCATCCACTTCTTGCTGCGATAATGCATCCGCTTTCTCGCATATTTCTAAGATTTTTTCATAGGAAAAGACGATATGCACCACCAACCAAAACTCCTCATCACCTCGAGACTATGTTTGACATTAATATGCCATTGTTTTGGTTGAAATGAATTTTGTATAGCTTTGATTAATGAATCAGATTGTAATATCGGTACCAGCGTTTCAAGTATTTTGCGAGCACTATCAAGCGCATGCTGCACCTCGTCATTCATTAAGTATTTGCTTACTTCCCGTCCTGCTTGCATTGCTCGCATTAGTTCTTCATCTTGCAAAATACCGAGGATTTGCTGAATATCAACATTTCTTTCTATGTTATCTGTCACAAACATCATCCTTTCAAACCGCAATGATATGTATTGTTAAAAAGCATGACTTACTGAGCAAAAACGCTCAATAAGTCATGCTTACACCCCTTTACAGTTCTCTCCTTCCCTCGAGCGCCCGAAGCAGCGTCACCTCGTCGGCAAACTCCAGATGCCCGCCCACGGGCACACCGTAGGCCAGGCGGGTAACTTTGACGCCGAAGGGCTTTAACAGCCCCGCAATGTACACCGCCGTCGTTTCGCCGGTGGTGTCCGGGTCGGTCGCCATGATGACTTCCTTTACGTCGCCCTTGCCGACGCGCATGACCAGCTCTTTAATGGTCAAATCCTCCGGCCCGATGTGGTTTAGGGGCGACAGCACGCCGTGCAGCACATGGTACACGCCCCGGTACTCCCTGGCGCGCTCGATGGCCGCCACGTCCGCCGGTTCGGACACCACGCAGATGACCGAATGGTCGCGCCCTTCGTCGCCGCAGACGCGGCAGACGGGCCCGTCGGTCAAATTCTGGCACTCTTTGCAGCGGGCCACGCCCTTTTTTGCGCCAAGGAGCGCTTCGGCAAAGGCGGAAACGTCCGTTTCCTCCATGCTCATCACGTGGAAGGCAAACCGCTGGGCGGTTTTCCTGCCCACGCCGGGCAGCCGCTGGAAAAACTCGATCAGCCGCTCTACCGGGGCGGCAAACTGCGGCGCCTGCATCAGAACAACCCGCCCAATCCGCCAAGGCCGCCCGTGAGCTTGCTCATTTCCTTCTCCGCCGTTTCGGCGGCCTGGCGCAGGGCCTCGTTGACGGCCACCATCACCATGTCGGCCAGCAGCTCGGCGTCATCCGGGGTGATGGCCTCGGGCGAAATGGTCAGGGAGACAAGGCGGTTTTCGCCGTTGACCACCGCCGTCACGGCCCCGCCCCCGGCGGAAGCCGTGTACTCCCGCTGTTTCAGCTCTTCCTGCAAAGCGGCCATGTCCTGCTGCATCTTCTGGGCCTGCTTCATCAGGTTCCCCATGTTCAAACCCGGCATGCCGGGGAGTTTTCCCATTTTCGCCATAGTACCGTTCCTTTCCGTCTTATCGTAAATCCACCAAATCGGGGTTTTCCTCCGCAAACTGCAAAAGCGCGGCGAAGGGGTCGTTTTCGTCCGTTTCCTTCTGCTGCGCCACCGCTTCCTTGGTAAGCTCCGCCAGCACGCCTATGGGGCGGCCCAGCAGTTCCGCCGCCGCGATGGCCACGGCCTCCGTCACCTTCGGGCGGCTGACCATGGTGTAGGTCGTCGGCTCGGCCGTCTGGATAAACAGGCGGCTGCCGTCAAAGACCAGCCCGCAAAGCTTCAGATGGGACAAAAGGCCCAGATCCAGGCTGTCGCGAAGCAGCGCGAACAGCTCGCTCCGCTGGGCAAAGGGCTTGGCAGCACCGGAAACGGGCTTTTCCGAAGACTGCGCGGCCTGGGCCTGGGGTTTGGGCGGGGCTTTCTTTGCCGCCTGCGGTTTGGGTTCGGCGGAGGGCGCTTCGCCGCTTGGGGCAGCCGGTGCGGCCGCCGCCACAAAGCCGCCGGTGGCCAGCTTGTGCTCCAACGCGTCCAGCCTTGCGGCCAGCGCCGCCGGTTCGCCGCCCAGCACGGGGCGGCACAAAGCCACAAGGCACATTTCCGCCGAAATCTGCCGGTTGGGGCTTTTCTGCATGTCGGCCAGGGCGTCCTGCGCCGTCTGCACCGAATAGAGCAGCCGCCCGGGCGAAAACAGGGGCAACAGCTCCTGCAAATCCTCCCGGCCGTAGCCTTCGCCTAACAGCTCGACTTTGCTTTCCATATGGCAAATCAGAAGGTCCCGCAAAAGGCAGCACAGCCGGTCGATGACCGCCGAAGGCTCCACGCCGGCTTTGTACTGCTCGCCAAACAGGGAAAGCGCCGCCGCCGCGTCGCCTTTGCCGACGGCCAGAGCCAGCCGCAAAAGAGGCCCGGCGGAAACCATGCCGAGCACGGCCGCCGTCGTCTCCGCGTCCAGTTTCGCGCCGTTGCTGCCCGCCGCAGCCTGTTCAAGAAGGCTAAGCGCATTGCGCATGGCCCCGTCCGACGCGTGGGCAATGAGCATAGCGCCGCCGGACTCCAAGGGGATGTTCTCCTCTTTTGCGATGAAAAGCAGGCGTTTTGCGATTAATCCCCGGTCGATGCGGTGAAAATCGAACCGCTGACAGCGGGAGAGGATCGTCGCCGGCACTTTGTGCAGTTCCGTCGTGGCCAAAACGAACATCACGTGGGCAGGCGGCTCTTCCAGAATCTTTAAAAACGCGTTAAACGCGCTCGTTGAAAGCATATGCACTTCGTCAATGATATACACGCGCTTTTTGAGCTGGGAAGGAGAATAGACCGCTTCGTCCCGCAGTTCCCGGATGTTGTTGACGCCCGTGTAGGTGGCCGCGTCGATTTCGATGACGTCGGTGGCCGTGCCGTCGTTGATGGAGCGGCAGGACGGGCACTCGTTGCAGGGGTCGCCGTTGCGCGGTGCTTCGCAGTTGACTGCTTTGGCAAGGATTCGCGCGCAGGTGGTCTTGCCCGTGCCCCGGGTGCCGCAGAAGAGGTAGGCATGGGACAAGCGGCCGGCCTCCGCCTGGCCTTTTAATGTGCGGGTGATATGCTCCTGCCCGATGACGTCGGCAAAGCGCATGGGCCGCCATTTGCGGTAAAGCGCCTGATGCAAGAAACCTTCCTCCTTCCGATGAAGATAGCAAAAAAGCAAAGGCATGGGAGACATTGTGCGACCCGTTCTGCCCGGCGGTCTGCGGCACACAGCAGACACTGCTTAATGCTGCTCGGGTCCCCGCCTGACATGGTTCACAGGCTGCCGTTGCACAGGACCGGACACAACAGGGCCGCACAATACCGCCCATGCTTTGCTCTTATTTAGTATACCATAAGTAGCCTGCGTTTGCAAGGGTTAAGCCGGGAAGTTTAGGGGAAGCCCTGCCTGAAAGTGCTGGAAACGGCGGCGTTTGCGTAGGTTGGGACGGCGCGGGAGGGGGAGAGCCGCGGTTTGCGGGCAGAGGTTCGGACGGCAGCGCCGCGTTTTGGGCGCGGGCTGCGGCGGGAAATTGCACAAGGCGGCAATGGAACGATTGCCGCAGGGCCGGGCCGGAGGAAACCAGAAAACCCGCTGCAAAATGTACGTGCGTTTCCTGTCGGGCGTCAAAGCGACTCGTCCTCCTGTTATAACCCGCCGTGCCTGCGGCATCCTCCCGCCGCGTTGCCTGCCGCTCCTTCCCCGCCGTCTGCAGCCGTCATGCTCTATGTTTTTCAGAACGCGCGGCTGCCCATAACATAATCCGCGCCCCGCCGGGGCGCCAAAACGGCGCTTGCCGGCAGGGCGGTGCCTTCGCATAGCTTATTCTTTCCCCCGCCGCAGGTTTCCATCCTGCTTAAGCCGGGATTTACTGCAAAGAGCGGTACAGCCGCTCCGCCATAGCAAGGATATACCCGCCCAGCTCCACATTCTTCCGCCATTCCGCCGGGAACGCTTCCTCGCCGTACAGCGCGCCCAGAAGGTTTCCGCAGATGGCGCCGGTCGAATCGCTGTCTCCGGCGTGGTTCACCGAAAGGAGCAGGGCCTTTTGCACGTCTTTTTCTGCCAGCGCGCAGTAGACCGCCATGGCCAGCGCTTCCTCGCCGACCCAGCCTTCCCCCAGCTGCGTGACCGCCTCTTTGGGCGCAAGAGGCGATTTCGCCAGCTCCAAGGCAAGCGCCAGCGCCCGGCTGGTTTCCTCGTGCCCTTCCCAGCGGGGCAGCAGGCCTAGGGCCGCATTTACCGCTTCTTCCAGCCCCATCCCCTGCGTAATGCCGGCTATGACAGCCGCGAAGGCCCCCGCCGGAAGGTAGCCTGACGGGTGCCCGTGGGTAATCGCCGCCGCTTCCGCGCCAATTCGGAAGGCTTCGTCCAGGCTTCGGCGGAAAAACAGCCCGACGGGCGCGACGCGCATGACGCCGCCGCAGCCTTTGCTGTCGTTTACAGGCTTATCGACGGTGCCCATGCGCCCCTCTTCCAGGCAGGACAGGCACGTAAGCCCCGGCGCGCGGCAGGCATATAACTCCCGCACGTCCAAAATCCAGGGGTTGTCGTCTTTTTCAAACGCCTGCCGTTTGCAGATGCCGCCGTCGACCGCTTTTTCCCCCGTCTGGGTGTACAGCCAGCGCAGGTACGCACGGTACAGGCACTCGGCGTAATTCTGACTTCCTTCGGCCTGGCCCCAGAGAAGCCCGCTGGCCGTAAACAGGGTCATCTGCGTGTCGTCGGAGATAAGGGCTTTGCCTGTTTTGTCGTATGTAATCAGCTCTGTAAGCCCTTCCTCGCCGAACTCTAAGCGGATATCCTCCCAATCCATAAACTCGATGGGGTAGCCCAGGGCGTCCCCTATGGCGCCGCCCAGCAAACAGCCGCGAAACCGTGCCAGCGTGGTCATGCCTCAAACCTCCCTGCTGTAATATAAATATTATACACCTATATACTTCCATGTAAAATGCATAATCCCTCTTGGTTTGACGGCATTTTATGATAAAAATTCTTCCCGCCGCGTTTCCGCCGGCCAATTGCACTTTTCCCGCAGTTTTGCTATACTGAAACAAAACTTACAAGGGGGAAATTCGCATGGTTCTTCCCATAGAAACCGTCCTTGCCAATCTGCAAAAGCGCGGTTTTGTGGCCGAATATTACGAAACCAAGGAAGAAGCCTTACAAGGCATCCTCGCCCAGGTCCGCCCCGCGGAGGTGGTGGGCATCGGCGGCTCCATGACCATAAAAGAGCTGGGCCTGTACGACGAGCTCGTTAAACAGGGCAACACCGTCTACTGGCACTGGACGGACACGTCCGGCGAAGACGTGCGCCCGAAAGCGCTCCTTTCCGACGTGTATTTCTGCAGCGCCAACGCATTGATGGACTCGGGAGAGCCGGTGGTCATCGACGGCAACGGCAACCGGGCCGCTGCCATGTTTTACGGGCCGAAGCGCTGTTTTATCGTCTGCGGCGTCAACAAGCTGGTGCACGGGTACGACGAGGCCATCGCCCGCATCAAAAACATCGCCTGCCCGCAGAATGCCCGGCGTTTGAAGATGAAAACCCCCTGCGCCTTGACGGACAAATGCGCCGAATGCGGCGCCGGTACGCGCATGTGCCGCGTCACCGTCCGCTACTCCTATCCCATGACGAACCGGGAAACTCACGTGGTCATCATCAACGAAAAACTCGGATTTTAATGTCCGGTAACATCCGGCAAAGAGAGGGATACATATGGAACTTGTCAAAAACGGCGCCTCCCCGTATCAGATTATCCTTCCCGTGTACGCCGCCCCCGCCGAGCGGTACGCCGCCAACGAGCTTTCCCATTTTTTAGCCCGCATGACCGGGGCGGACATTCCCGTCTACTCCGACCAGATGCCCAAAGTCGGGCCGGAAATCTTAATCGGCCGCAGCCGCCGGCTGGAAGCCCTTGGCATGGAGATTCCACCGCTTGGTGAAGAGGCGTACATAATCGCCGCCCGGGAGGGAAACCTTGTTATCGTCGGAGGCAGCCCCCGAGGCACCCTCTACGGCGTGTACGGCTTTTTGCAGGACGTGCTGGGCTTCCGCTTCTTCGCCCCGGGCTGCACGAAAGTGCCCAAATCGGCGGACATCGTGCTGGACCCCGCCCTCTACGTTTTCGACGAGCCGGATTTCCGCTACCGCGAAGCCAACTACTACCATATCTTAGACGGCGCCACCGCCGCCCGCATGCGCCAAAACGGCGGCATCAGCCGCCTTTGCGAAGAACACGGCGGGCACCATGCCTACGTGCCCGGCTACTACGTGCACACTTTCGCCATCATGCTGCCGCCGTCGGAGTATTACGACGAGCACCCCGAGTATTACGCTTTGGTCAACGGCAAGCGCGTCAACTCCCCCCAAGGCAAGGTCTGCATGACCAACCCGGACGTGCTTCGAATCTGCACGGAAAAGGTGCTCGCCGCGCTCCGTGCCCATCCGGAGGCAACGCTGATTTCCGTTTCCCAGAACGACGGCATGGACCCCTGCCAATGCGAGGAATGCCAAAAGGTCGTCGAGTACGAGGGCAGCGAATCCGGGCCAATTCTGCGCTTTGTCAACGCCATCGCCGACGAAGTGGCTAAAGAGTTCCCCCATGTGACGGTGGACACGCTGGCGTACGTGTACTCGTCCAAGCCGCCCAAGCACGAAATCCCCCGGCCCAACGTGCAGATCCGCCTGTGTTCCTTTGAGTGCTGCTTCTCCCATCCCATGGGCGAGTGCGACCTTATGCCCAACAACAGGCGCTTTCTTAAAGAGCGCAGCACCTTCGCCGAGGAAATCGTCGCCTGGGGCAGGCTGACAAAGCGCCTGGCCGTCTGGGACTACGTGGTGGACTTTGAGTTCTACAATCAGATGCACCCCAACTTCCACGTTCTCGGCCCCAACGTGCGCTTTTTGAAGGAAAACGGCGTGGAAAGCATCTTCTGCGAAAGCCAGGGCCAGGGCGCTTCGGGCGAGTTTGCCGAGCTTCGGGCGTATCTGCTGACAAGGCTCTTCTGGGACGTAAACTTCGACGTGGACGCCGGCATCAAGGAGTTCTGCGACGAATGGTTCGGCCCCGCTTCGCCCTATCTGCAGGAATACATCGCCCTGATTACCGACGCGCTGTTAAAGAGCGGGTGGCACATGAACCTGTTCGACAACCCCAACGCCCCGTACATTACCCCTGCCCTGCTGGCTAAATGCGACGAGCTGTTCGACGCAGCGGAAGCCTCCGTGGCGGACGATTCGGTGCGGCTGTTTCGTGTGCGGAAAGAGCGGCTGGCCGTGCGCCTTTCCAAGTTCTTTATCCCCGGCCTGATTCCCCAAAACAGGGCAGAAGAAGCGGAGAAATGGCTGGCCGACGCGAAAGCGCTGGGGGTCACGTGCTTCAGCGCCAAATGGGGCCGCGAAAACGTCAGGCGGCTTTGCGTCCGCGGCATGTGGCCGCCCCATCCCGACGATATGGAAGTTATCCGCGATTAATATGCCAAGGAGGGTTCTCCATAAAAACCCTGATATTAAACGGTTCACCCCGGAAAAACGGCGACTGCGCGGCGCTGCTTTCGGAGTTTCAAAAGCATCTGGAAGGCGACGTGCGCGTGTTCTCTTCCTATTACGACGGCATCTCCCCCTGCATCGACTGCCGCTACTGCAAAACCCACGCGGGTTGCGCCGTTAACGACCCCATGCAGGAAGTGTACGACTGCCTGGCCACGTACGACAACGTGGTGCTGGCTTCGCCGGTGCACTATTCAGAGCTATCCGGCTCGCTGCTCGGCATGCTCAGCCGGCTGCAGACGTACTTTTGCCAGCGGCATTTCCGAAAAGAAACACCGAATCTGCCCAGGAAAAACGGCGTGTTGATCTTAGCGGGCGCGCAGAAAGGCACCGAAGAGCGCGCCCGCTCCACCGCCAACATCCTCTTTCGGGAAATGAACGTCACACCTGTGGCCTTTGTGTTCTCCGGCAACACGGATTTCGTCCCCGCCGCGGCGGACAAAGAAGCCTTGCTTTCGGCCAGAAACGCCGCGCTGCTGTTAAACGACTTGCACCGCCAAAAAGAAAGGAAGGATTTTGATGCTCCAGCCGGGCGATAAAGCGCCTTTGTTCACCCTCTGTGACCAGAAGGGAAACGACGTCTCCCTTTCAGACTTCTACGGCCAAAAAGTCGTGTTGTATTTCTACCCCAAGGACAGCACCCCCGGCTGCACCCGCCAGGCCTGCGCCTTCCGGGACGTGTACGACGACTTTGGCCGGCTGGGCGCGGTCGTCATCGGCATCAGCAAGGACAGCTCTTCCTCCCACCGCCGGTTTGCGGAAAAGCATTCGCTTCCCTTCCTGCTGCTTTCCGACCCCGACAGGACGACCCTTGCGGCCTACGGCGTGCTGCAGAACAAGACCATGTACGGCAAGCCCGTGCAGAAAACGTCCCGCACGACGTACGTCATCAATGAGGAAGGATACGTCGAGGCGGTGTTTCCCGACGTAAGCCCCGACGAAAACGCCTACGAGGTTCTATCCTACCTTTCCGGCCGGAAATAGCCCTTTCCTTCGGCCGTTTGAGAGCCGAAACGTAATTTTCCTATAGGATTTTTGCCGTTTTTGTGCTATACTTTTACCTGGGAAAGTGCCGTGTCTGGTCTGATGCATACCTCTTTTTCAAATGAGGTGCCACTTCAGGCAAGTCAGACAGGCATAGGGACACTTATCAAAAATAGAAAGGGTAATACGATGGAAAAGAAAAGAAAACGGCGCTGGGGCGACCGCAGCGACGGCCGGCTGCTTCGCAGTTTGGACCCCATTGCGAAGGTGGCACCCTTTATCATGAAACACCGTACCGGGTGCATGAACTTTATCCACGAAACCATCGAGCTGGAAAAGGTCGAGAAATTTATCCGCAAAAAGCGGAACGACGGGCTGAAAGGCTTCGGCCTGATGCACGTCATCATCGCCACGTACGTGCGGGCGGTGGCGGAGCGCCCGGCTTTGAACCGCTTTGTGTCGGGCCAGCGGATCTACGCCCGCAACAACATCGAAGTGCTGCTTACGATTAAGAAGGAGATGACGCTGGAATCTCCCGAAACCATCGTAAAAGCCGTTTTCTCCCCCTGGGACACGGCCACGGACGTCTACAATAAGTTCAACGAGCTGGTGGAAGCCTACCGCAACGAC
The DNA here is from genome assembly GCA_029778935.1 of Bacillota bacterium. GTDB lineage: Bacteria > Bacillota > Clostridia > Oscillospirales > QAMX01 > DUUG01. Next base: position 12,253 of record JAKPBM010000102.1, read on the forward strand.
ACCTCCAGCGATTTCGACAAAACGGCCAAACTCTTCAGCTACATCCCCCGCCTGGTGATGAAGTTCGGCATCTGGTTTATCAACCTCTTAGACTACTTCGGCCTTTTGCCCAAGCGGCTGTTAAATCTCTCCCCGTTCCACGGCTCATTCTTCATCACGTCCATGGGCTCTCTGGGCATCCCGCCCATCTTCCACCACCTGTACGACTTCAGCAACGTGCCGCTGTTTTGCTCTTTTGGCGCAAAGCAAAAACGCAACGTCCTGCGGGAGGACGGCACGGTGAAACAGGAAAAATACGTGGACATCACCTTCGTGATGGACGAGCGCATCTGCGACGGGTATTACTTTGCCTCCGCGTTAAAGCTCATGAAGCACATCATGCGCGACCCGTTCGTGCTGGACCGCCCGCCGGAACGGGTATTGGAAGACGTAGACTGATTTAAATTGCTTTAACCCGCAAAAAATCCGCAGAAAACTTGATTTTCTGCGGATTTTGCGTCATATTCATATGCGGGAGGGTTTTGCATGAGCGAAGGAACCAACTGGAACCAAAGCGTCGCCGCTGTTGTTTTGCGAAACGGCAAAGTTCTGCTGGCCCGGCACACGTACGGCAGCGGAAGCGGCAAGCTCATCATCCCCGGCGGCTACGTCCACGCAGGCGAGCCGCCCGCGGACGCCGTAAAGCGCGAAGTCCGGGAGGAAACAAGCGTTCACGTGG
>JAKPBM010000305.1 GCA_029778935.1 Bacillota bacterium
TTTCCATGGCAGGCGAAACGGAGAGCAAGGAAAAACTGGACTTGCACCAGGCGGAGTATATAGAAAACTTCTCCTGGGGCGAGACCCAAAAGCAGGTGATCTGCGGCGCCTGCGGCGCCCAGACGATTTACGACGCTTTGGAAACCTCCGGCGTCTGCCCCTACTGCGGCTCCCATCAGGTGACGGAGGAGGCAGTGGACACGTCTGTTCCGCCCACCAGCGTTGTGCCTTTCACAATTACAAGAAATGTGGCCGACATAATCTTTCGATATTGGATGAAAGAGCGGCTGTTTGCCCCGCTGGCGGTGCGAAAAGAAGCCCAGGCGGAGGCATTTTCGGGGATTTACCTGCCCTTCTGGTCATTTGATGCCCGCGCAGTCTCGATCTATTATGGTCGGTATGAGAAAAATCGCACTGAAAGGGACGCCCAGGGCAACCCACACACCGTCTCTGGCTGGTATACCATCCGAGGGACTTTTAGCAATTTCGTCAAAAACGTGCTGGTTTTAGCCAGCATCCGGCATGACGAGAAAACCATTGCCGAGCTGGAGCCTTTTGACCTTGCCGAAGCGAAGCCCTACCTTCCGGAATATCTGGCGGGTTTTATGTCGGAACGCTACTCCGTTGGTACGGATGAAGGGTGGAAGCGCGGCCGTACCCGGATGGATGAGTTGATGAATAAGCAAATCCAAGAAGAAATCAAAAAAGCTATGGGGCAAACAGCGTGCGCTCGCAGCAGGTTAAGACCGGGTATTCTGATGTGGCTTACAAATACATGCTGTTGCCCGTCTGGATGTTGTCCTTCCGCTACCGCAAGCAGATTTACCGCGTTATGATCAACGGACAGACAGGAAAGGTGGTAGGCAACGCGCCTGTATCCCGCTTTCGCGTGGCGGTGGCTTGGTTGTTGGTGTTGCTGGGTTTAGCGCCTTTCTTAACACGGTATGTTTTAGCTGCTATAGCGTCGTAACTATGTCGTAACTATAAAGTGATATTTATAAGCGTTAATAAGACGCTACATACCCATACAGAGCACAATTAGAATGGGTATGGCGGTTGACCGTCCGCTGTACGCCGAAGGGACAAGACCTTCGATACAGGCAGCCGTGCTGTTTAGCCCGGCGCGTGCGGGGCCTAGACGCCTGTACATTCCACTTGCAAAGGAGAAACGTATGCGTTTTATGAAAAAGACCGCGGGCCTTCTGCTGGCTCTGTTACTGCTGTTGGCCGGCTGCAGCGGGTCCGGCGGGGCGAAACTGGTTGTTAACGGCAAGGAAGTGTCCGTGCCGTACGTGATGAAAATCAACGGCGAAAAAATCTCCCTGGAGGAATTCCGGTACTACTTTTTGTTCCAGACCCTGTTTGACGGCGACGGGCAGGTCACGGCGGAGGAAAACGACGTGTACCGCCAATTGACCGCGGAGCGCCTTGTCAACAACTACGCCATTAAGCAAATCGCCAAAGACCGGGGAATCAAACTCACTAAAGAGGACGAGCAGGCCATCCGGGACACCATCGACGCCACCATCGAGGAGATGGGCGGCCGGGAAGGGTATCTGCAGCTTTTATCCGAGTACGACATGACCGAAGAACTCTACAAGAAAATGCTGCGGGAAAGCGTGCTGTATGCAAGGCTGGCGGAAGCGCTTTTTGGCGAAGGGGGCGAGTTCTTCTATACCGAACAGGAGATTCTGCTTTTTGTCGACCCGGAGGAGTACGCCGCCGCCCGGTTCATTTACAAACCGCTGGATAAAGAAGGCTCCACGGAAAACCAAAAGGCCATGCAGGAGGCCGAAAAGCGCCTGCATGAAGGCGAAAGCTTTGAAAAGCTTCTGGCCGAATACGGCGAAGACGGCGACATGGCAAGCAGCGGCCAGCCGAAAATTTTCCTCAAAGGCAGCCTGACCCAAGATTTCGAAGCCGCCGTGCTGGCCCTTAACGAAGGGGAAACCGGCGGCCTGGTGGAAACGGACGAGGGATATTATATCGTCCGCCGGGTACAGGTCAACGAGGATTTGATCAAAGCCTGGCCGGAAGCCTTCCGCCAGTGCGAGCAGGAGAAGGTGTTCAAGGCGATGCTGGAAAAAGCGGTGGCAAAGCTCACCGTGGAATACCACGAAATCTTTGACCAGATTACCGCTCAAACCTTATCCTAAACGAACCCTTCGCCATAGTATAGTTATGGAAGACTAACTCGGCGGGCAAGCAAGGCTTTCTTGCCTGTCCGCCGGGGTGAAACAAAGGAGCATATATGAAAATCT
>JAKPBM010000125.1 GCA_029778935.1 Bacillota bacterium
TTCCCGCGCCCGGCGTTACGCAACACCCAATCGGCGCAGTCGTCGATCCATCTGGAAATGTATTTGGGTGGAAGTTTGCTTTCGTCTTTCGTCGTCACCCAGGTGGCCAAAGAAAGCCCGTGGCCGCCTTCGGGGTAAATGTGCATCTCAAAGGGAATGTTCTCTTTCGCCAGCGCTTCGGCGGCATAGAGAGAGTTCTCCACCGGCACGGCCTTGTCGGTGCAGGTGTGCCAGAGGAAGGTCGGCGGCGTGTCGGCCGTGACGCTGTGCTCGAAGGAGAGATACTTTCTCTGCTCCTCCGTTGCGTTTTCCCCCAGAAGGTTATGCAGGCTGCCCATATGCGTCATCTCGCCGAAAGACAGAACGCCGTAGCACAGAATCAGCCCGTTGGGCCGAAGCAGCTCTTTGTCCACGTGTAAAGCGTTCAGCTCTTCCCTGTGCCAATGGGTGCCGTAGGCGCCCGCAAGATGGCCGCCGGCGGAAAAGCCCATGACGGATATCGCGTTTTCCTGCACGCCGTACCGCTGCGCGTTTTGCCGGATGTACGCCATGGCCGCGCCCACTTCCAGCACCACCTGGGGATACCGGGCCGGCCTCACCGTGTACCGAAGCACGTATGCCCCGATGCCGCGGCCCAAAAGGCCGAAGGCGATAGGCTCCGCTTCCCTGTCGGACGTGAACCCGTACCCGCCGCCGGGCAGAACAAGAACGGAAGGATACCTTCTGTCGTCGCCCAGCTCAGGCGACTGGGAAGGCGCGTACACGTCCAGATACGCGGGAGAAGCAAGCTCCGCAAGAGCCGGAAAGTGGTCTTTCAGGTAGATTCTTTCATAGATCATGGCGTATCCCCCAAATCCCTTCTATCTGTTTTTCAGCGCGCGGTCGATTTCCCGGTCTACCTCGCGCCTGGCGGAAGATTCCCTCTTGTCGTAGAGCTTTTTGCCCTTGCAAAGGGCCAGTTCGACTTTGATTTTCGCGTCTTTCAGATAAACCGAAAGCGGAACCAGCGTCAAACCGTCCTGCGCGACCTTCTGGGAAAGCTTCAGAATCTCCCGCTTATGCAGAAGGAGCTTTCGCGGGCGGAGAGGATCCCGGTTAAATATATTCCCTTTTTCGTATGGGCTGATATGCACGTTGTAAAGGAACATCTCGCCGTTTTTAGCATGCGCGAAGCTGTCTTTTAAGTTGATCGCGCCGGCGCGGATGGACTTTACTTCCGTTCCCTTGAGTTCGATGCCTGCTTCCAGCGTGTCGAGCACGAAGTAATCGTGCCGGGCTTTGCGGTTTTCTGCGATGACTTTCACGCCCTTGGGCACAAGCATCCTCCTCCGTTTCCAACAATACTATTATACCCTTCGGCGCAGTAAACGTCAAGCGGATTCCGTTTCCATTGAAAAGTATAACCAAATTGTAACAAAAACAGAGTCGAAAAACGGCTCTGTTCGAGATTTTGCTTTAGATTTCGATGTGTTTTAAGGTCAGCTCGCAAAGGTCGTCCACGGACACGGTTTCCAACCCGAACAGGTGCGTTTCCAGCTTGCCGTTAATCGGCTGAATCCACGCTTCAGGGATGTTCTTTGCCCCTTTCAGCATGCCGACGACAGAGCCGGCCGTAGCGCCGTTGCAGTCGCAGTCAAACGCACTGGAAACGGCCAGGCAGACGGTCTTTTCAAAATCGCCTTCGCCATAAAGCAGCGCGACGGCCACCAGCACGGCGTTGGGAATCGTATGGCACCAGTCGTGGCTCACGCGCTCGTTGTAGCGTTCGTGAACGGCCTGGATGCATTCCTCCGCCGTTTTGCCCGATTGCTTCCAGGCAAACACTTCGCTGACAGCTTCGTACAGGCGGGATTTTGCGGGGATTTCGCCCAGCCCGCAGCGTACGACCGTTTCCACGTCGTCGCACACCGCCGCGGCGGCCAGCATGGCCGCCACAAACATCTCGCCGTAGATGCCGTTTTTCACATGGGAAATGGACGCGTCCCGCCAGGCCATCTCAGCGGCCAGTTCGCAATTGCCGGGGTTGATGTAGCCGTAGTAGTCGCCCCGGATCTGCGCGCCGATCCATTCGCGGAAGGCGTTTTTATAAACGGCCGACGCCGGCGGGT
>JAKPBM010000126.1 GCA_029778935.1 Bacillota bacterium
TCTTCCGCGGACACGTGCACATGGCGCTTGGCGGCGATGACGCCTTCGGAAATCTCGATTGTTCCGTTGGGGCCTTCAATGACGATCGAACCCGTGCCGGCGATGTCGCCGCTTTCCCGGACCGGGGCGGTGACGCCGAGCATTCTCGCGTCGGTCAAAGATACTTCCACCTGGGTCGCCGACCGCTCGGGGCCTAAAACGGCCACGTTGTCGATGCGGTTTCTCGGGCCGACCAGGTTTACACGTTCGTTGCAGAGAAACTGGCCCGGCTGGGACAGGTCCCGTTTGGGCGTCAGAACGGCGCCTTTGCCGAACAAAATCTCAACGTGTTCCTTGGAAAGGTGCACATGGCGGGCCGAAACCTCTACCAGAACCTCCAACTTTTCCATTGATGCATTTCACTCCCTGGATTCGCGCGGCCGCAATGAAATTACGCCGCTTTATCAGAATAAGGGTATCACAAATTGCCAATGTTTGCAAGCGAAAAAACCCCCAAAACCGGACGGTTTGTCAACGGCTTCTGTTGTAATTTGCCGTGTACGGAGGCGAAAAATTACGGGGGAAAACATTTGCCGGGAAACTTTCCGCCATAAGCAGGAAACCCTTTGCCCCGGTTTGACAGAAGCGCGATTTTGGTATAATATTTTATAGAAAAAACGGCGCGATTTTCGCGTTGTTTTCGTCTTGAAAGGAAGAATTTACGCCATGACGGGCTTTGATACCATAGCGGCGGCGGCGACGCCGCCGGCCACCGGCGCGGTGGCGATTATACGGATTTCCGGTCCGGCGGCAATTTCCATTGCCGACCGGATTTTTCGCCCTGTTTCCGGCGGGAAGCTGTCCGACCGGCCGCCAAGACAGGTAGTGTTCGGGAAAGTCGTAAAACCCGACGGGGCCGTGCTGGACGAGTGCCTGGCCTTTTACTTCCGCGCGCCGAACAGCTACACGGGGGAGGACAGCGTGGAAATCCAGTGCCACGGCGGCGTTCTGCTGGTAAGCCGGATTCTGCGCCTTTGCTTTGAGCAGGGGGCCCGGGCCGCCCAGGCCGGCGAATTTACCCGCCGGGCGCTGTTAAACGGCAAAATGACCCTGCCTCAGGCGGAGGCCGTGGCCGATTTAATCCACGCCGAAACGGCGGAAGGCGTTCAAAACGCCGCGGCGCAGCTGACCGGCCCCTTGGCCAAGGAGCTGGAAAGCATGAACGAAACGCTGCTGGCCCAAGCGGCTCACTTTACCGCCTATATAGATTATACGGAGGAAGGCGTCGAACCGCCCGACCTGACCGAGTCGCAAAAAAGCCTGTATGAAATTTCCGAGCGCCTTTTGGCCCTTTCCGACAGCTTTTCCACCGGCCGGCTTTTTACGGAAGGCGTCCCCTGCGTTCTGCTGGGGCGGCCCAACGCGGGCAAATCGTCGCTGTTAAACGTCCTAACCAACACGGACCGGGCCATCGTCACCGACATCGCCGGCACCACAAGAGACACGCTGGAAGCCACGGCCAATGTGGGGGGCGTTTTGCTCCGCCTGGTGGACACGGCGGGCCTTCGGGAAAGCGACGACCCCATCGAGCGCATCGGCGTCGCCCGCGCCAAAGAGGCGGCACGACGGGCGGGGCTGATTCTGGCCCTGTTTGACGGAAGCCGGCCCCCTTCCGAGGAGGACAAAGCCGTTTTATCGGAGGCAGGCCAAAGCGGCGCGCCGGTGATCTACCTTCTTAACAAGGCGGACTTGCCCCAAAACCCGGCAATGGCGGCACTTTTGCAGGACAAGTCCCCCCTATCCATCTCCACGGTTACCGGCGAAGGAATCCAGGCTTTGGCCGAGCGCATCCAGACCCTGTTCGGCACCGGCCGGCTCCGCCCCGACGGCAGCATTATCACCAACCGCCGGCAGGCGGAAGCATTGCGCCGGGCGGGGCTGCACGCGAAAGCCGCCGCCGACGCGCTACATGCCGGGATTACGCCGGACGTGGCGTGGATCGACGTGGAGTCGGCCTGCCGGGCGCTGGGGGAAGTGACGGGCCGCTCCGTATCGGAAGACATCTTAAACGAAGTATTTTCACGGTTTTGCGTGGGAAAATAAACCAGTCTACAAGGAAGGAAGCAAACCCATGGGGTTTTTTGCGGGAAGTTTTGACGTGGCCGTCATCGGCGCGGGCCATGCAGGCATCGAAGCGGCGCTGGCTTCGGCCCGGCTGGGCGCGTCCACGGTCTGTTTTACAATGAATCTCGACGCCATCGGCAACATGCCCTGCAACCCGGCCATCGGCGGCACGGGCAAAGGCCAGCTGGTGCGGGAAATTGACGCGTTGGGCGGCGAAATGGGCCGCGCCGCCGACGCCTGCTGCATCCAGTACCGGATGCTCAACACCGGAAAAGGGCCGGCGGTGCATTCTTTGCGCGCCCAGGCCGACCGGAAAAAGTACCAGGCCTACATGAAGCACGTGCTGGAAAAGCAGGAAAACCTGACGTTAAAACAGGCGGAGATTGTGGATATACGCATCGAAGACGGCGCCGTCAAAGGCGTGGTCACCCGCACCGGCGCTTATTACGACGTGAAAGCCGTCATTATTGCCTCGGGCACGTTTTTAAACGCCCAGATTATTATCGGCGAAGTGCGGCTTGACAGCGGGCCGGACGGCATGTTCCCCTCGACCCATCTGGCCGAGTCTTTGCGGAAAGCCGGTTTGCAGTTACGGCGGTTTAAAACGGGCACGCCCGCCCGCTTAAACCGCCGAACCATCGACCTTTCGGCGGCGGAGGAGCAGAAGGGCGACGAAAACGTGGTGCCCTTTTCCTACGCTACGGAAGTGCCGCCGAAAAACCGGGCCAGCTGCTATCTGATTTACACCAACGCCCGCACCCACGAGGTCATCCGCCAAAACCTGCACCGCTCGCCCATGTACAGCGGGCAGATTCAGGGCGTGGGCGCTCGCTACTGCCCCTCCATCGAGGACAAAATCGTCCGCTTTGCCGACAAGGAGCGGCACCAGCTCTTTATCGAGCCTATGGGGCTGGACACGGAGGAGATGTACCTGCAGGGCTTTTCCTCCTCCATGCCGGAGGAAGTGCAGGTGGAGATGATAAAAACCCTGCCGGGGCTGGAAAACGCGATGATTATGCGCCCGGCCTACGCCATCGAATACGACTGCATCGACCCCATTACCCTTTTGCCCACGCTGGAAACCAAGGCCGTGTCGGGCCTTTTCGGCGCGGGGCAGTTTAACGGCACCTCCGGCTACGAGGAGGCCGCCGCGCAAGGGCTAATCGCCGGCATCAACGCCGCAAGAAAAGTGCAGAACCTTCCGCCGGTGGTTTTAAAGCGCACCGACGGCTACATCGGCACGTTAATCGACGACCTGGTCACCAAGGGCACCGACGAGCCTTACCGCATGATGACCTCCCGCACCGAATACCGCCTGGCCCTGCGGCAGGATAACGCCGACAAGAGGCTCATGCCCATCGGCCATGCCATCGGCTTGGTTTCCGACGAAACGTATCGGAAGATGCTCCAAAAGTACGAAATGGTCGAGGCCGAAATCGCCCGGGCGGAGAAAACGACCATCAAGCCCTCGCCGGAGCTGAACGGGCTGTTGGAACAGTTCGGCTGGCCGCCGTTAAAAACCGGCGCGAAGCTGGCGGACCTTTTGCGCCGGCCGGGGCTTACGTATGAAATGCTGGCGCCTTTTGACAAAGACCGGCCCGAACTGCCCAAAGCGGTGACGGAGCAGGTGGAAATATCCATCCGCTACGGCGGGTATATTAAGCAGGAAGAGGAAAAAATCGAAGCGCTTCGCAAAATGGAAGACCGGGAGCTGCCCAAAGACATCAACTACCACGAAATCCCCGTACTGCGCCTGGAGGCAAGGCAGAAGCTGGACAAAATCCGGCCCCTTTCCCTGGGCCAGGCGTCGCGGATTTCCGGCGTCAGCCCGGCGGACATCACGGCGCTGATGATCTATCTGGAGACAAGGGGGAAGAAAGGTGACTGACGGAATCCGCGCGTTTGAAAAGGCCATCGCCAATCTGTCCCTCAAAGTACACCGGCCGGAAACCATCGAGCGGTTCGCCCTGTACGCAACAGAATTGCAGAAGGCCAACGCGGTGATGAACCTTACCGCCGTGGACGACACGGTGGGCATTTTCGTGCGCCATTTTGCCGACAGCCTGTCCGTGTTCGCCGCGGGGGCCATCCAGCCGGAAAGCTCTGTCATCGACGTAGGCTGCGGCGCCGGGTTTCCCGGGCTGCCGCTGAAAATTTTCGCCGACGATCAGGGGATTCCCATGCGCTTAACCTTGATGGACGCCACGGGCAAGAAGGTTGCCTTTCTGGAGCGGCTGGTAGGCCAACTGGGCCTATCCGACGTTTCCTGCGCTACCGCCCGGGCGGAGGAAGCCGGGCGGAAGCCGGAGTTTCGGGAGAAGTTCGACGTGGCGACCTCCCGGGCGGTGGCGCGGTTTTCCGTTTTGGCGGAGCTTTGCTTCCCCTTTGTGAAAAAGGGCGGCGTCATGGCGGCCATTAAGAGCGCTTCCGTCGGCGAGGAGCTGGCCGCGGCGGAAAAGGCAATCGCCGCCCTTTCCGGCGGCAAACCCGAGCTTTTTGCCTACCAGCTTTTGGAAACGGAGCCGGACAGCCGGGTCGTCCTTGTCCGCAAGGAAAAGGCGACCCCCGGGGAATATCCGAGAACCTTCGCAAAAATACGCAAAAACCCCCTGGAAAACGCGCCAAAAGGCCAGGTTTTGCAACCTTGACTTCATTCCGGGGAATTGATACAATAGAAAGAAGAAAGAAAAGGAGTGCTGACGCTATGGCGCAAAGCCGTATCATGGTGCTGGGCGTGGGATTTGACAACGTAACGATGGAAGAAGCGGCCCAAAAGGCCATCGAACTCGCCCGGTCCGGCGGCGGCTACGTGGTGACGCCAAACGCGGAAATCGTCTATGCCTGCCGGAAGAACCCGGAAGCAAAAGACGCCGTCAACGGCGCGGCTTTAGTCGTGCCCGACGGAATTGGCGTCGTCAAGGCATCAAGAATTTTAAAGCGGCCGCTGAAAGAGCGGGTGCCCGGCGTCGAGCTGGGAACGGCCATTCTGCCCGCGGCGGCCAAACACGGGCTTAGGCTCTTTCTCTTAGGCGGCAAACCCGGCGTGGCGGAGGAAGCCGCCCGGAAACTGACCGAAAAATACGAAGGCCTAGTCATCGCCGGCACGGCGGACGGGTATTTTCAAAACGACGACGAAGTCATCGCCAAAATTAACGCCTCCAATGCCGATATTTTGTACGTCTGCCTGGGCGCGCCGAAGCAGGAAATCTGGATGCGCAAAAACCGGGATAAGCTCAAGGTTTCCCTGATGCTGGGGCTGGGCGGTTCCGTAGACGTATACGCCGGAAAAGTCGAGCGGGCGCCGGAATTTTGGCAGAAAATGGGTCTGGAATGGCTGTACCGGCTTATGAAACAGCCCAAGCGGGCCAAGCGGGTGCTCGGCTCGCTGCCGCCTTTCCTTCTGGCCGTATACAAAGAGCGGCGGCAGGAAAGGAAGGCCGCCAAATGAGAAAAGGCAAACTGGTCGTTCTCGAAGGCTTAGACGGCACGGGCAAAACCACCCAGTATAAGAGGCTGCTTTCCCGCCTGGCGGCGGAAGGGGTGGCCCACGAGAGCGTCTCCTTCCCCCGGTATGAGCGGACGGCGGGCAAACTGGTGTCCGAATACCTGGCCGGCGACTTCGGCACCGACCCGGCGGACGTCAACGCCTTCGCCGCGTCGTCCTTTTACGCGGTAGACCGGTTCACCTCCTTCCGGCAGGAAGCCTGGGGCGAATTTTACCGGGCCGGCGGGCTGGTGATTTTGGCCCGGTACACCACTTCCAACGCCATCCACCAGGGAGCAAAGCTCGCCAAGGCCGAACGAGAGGGCTTTTTTGCCTGGCTGGAAGACTACGAATACAATAAGCTCGGGCTGCCCCGCCCTGATGTGGTGCTGTACCTTTCGGCCCCCATGGAAACGATTCTCTATCAGCTTGCTAAAAGAGCCAGAGAGGAAAACCTCCCCGCCGACATTCACGAGCGGAACCTGGCCTACATGGCCGCCTGCGCCGAAAGCGGCGCCCAGGCCGCTTCGTATTTTGGCTGGCAGACGCTGGAGGTCACCGAAAACGGGCAGCTGCTGCCCATCGACGAAATACACGAAAAAATATACGGCGCTCTCAAGGAACGGAAGCTGCTTTGACGGCACCGAAAGGAAGCGATCGCTTGCAATACCGTACGATAACGCTGGCCGACAGAGAGCAGGCGGAGGCCTGTATCGCCGCCTCCGGCTCCATGGCCTGCCAATCCTCCTTTGTGAACCTCTACATGTGGCGGAAGGTATTCCCAACGGAAATCGCCTTTTCCGACGGGTTTTTATTCCGCAGGGCGGTAAGGCACGGCGAAACCCGCCACTATTTCCCCCTGGGTAAGGGCGATTTGGACGCGGCGCTGGCAAAAATACTCGCGCAGGACCCCGCCCCCATCTTTATGGGGCTGACCAAAGAGCAGGCCGACATAGTAGCTCAGCGCCTGCCCCATCTAAAATACACATTTACCGAATTGCGGGACAACGCGGATTATATATATGAAACAAAGTCCTTAATCACCCTTTCGGGCAAAAAGCTGCACGGGAAGAAAAACCATTTGAACCGGTTTTTGAAAACCTACGAAGGCCGGTGGGAAACCGTGCCCATTTCCAGGGAAAATCTGCCCCTTGTCCGCGCGTTCCATGAGGAATGGTGCAAAAAGAACGACTGCAAGGGCGGCAAGGGCCTTGCGGGCGAGTACTGCGCCGTCATGGACGCTCTGGACGTGTACGAGGAGTTGGGCGTGTTCGGCCTGCTTTTGCTAGTGGACGGAAAGCCCGCGGCCTATTCTTTTGCGTCGAAAATCAACGACCAGGTGGCCGACGTCCACGTGGAAAAAGCGGATACGGATATAGACGGCTCTTACGCCGTCATCAACCAGCAGATGGCGGAGAAGATGCTCTCCTCCTTTACCTACGTGAACCGGGAGGAGGACATGGGCATCCCCGGCTTACGAAAGGCCAAAGAATCCTACCGCCCGGCGATTCTGCTGATGCTGCACAAGGGTGTGCCCGAGGCAAAGGCGATGACCGTTCCAAAGGCGGCCGCCCCGGCCCCGGCGGAACCGTACCCCGCGCTGGAAAAGCAGGTGCATGTGGGATGATTGCCCGGGCCACGGAAGCGGACAAAGAGCGTTGCCTTTCTTTATACGAAGCCTGTTTCGGCGACCCGCGGGATTTTGCGGAAGGGATCTGGGACAGTTTTCATAACGACTGCCTGGTCCTCTGGGAGGACGGGCGGGCAGTCTCCATGGCGTACTATCCCGCCCTAACCGTGGGGGACTGCCAGGCCGGGTATATTTACGGCGCCTGCACGCTGCCCGAATACCGGGGCGGCGGCCGCATGAGACGGCTGCTTGCCGCCGTACTTTCGGAAATGGAAACGCGGGGCGACGCGTTTGCCTTTCTGGTCCCCGTGGAGGATAGCCTGGTTTCCTATTATGAAAGGTTCGGGTTTGCCCCGGGTTTTTTTGTGGAAACGGGGCGGCTTGTCCAGGACCATGCGGGGGCGGCCCCTGCGAAACGGGCGGAAGCTTCCGATTTTGCCCGTATCAACGCTGTATACGAAAAAGAAAACGAAGGGGTTTGGCATATCCGCCGCGACAGGGCCTTTTACGAGCGCTATCAGGCGTTAAGCGCCCCCGAAGGGTTTTTTGTCTGCCCCGAAGGCTACGCCTTTGCGGACAGAACCGGCGGCCGCCTGTTTTTGCGGGAGGTTGGCGGCGATTTTGCGAAAGTGACCGCGTCGGTCATGGCGGCGCTGGGGGTGGCGGAGCTGGATTACCGCCTTCCGGCGGAAAGCGGCGCGCTCCACGGCTGCGTGCGCCCCGTATGCGGGAAAGTGCCGGGCCCTTTGCGTTTGAACCTGCTTTGGGATTAACCCGGGAAAGGAGATTTCCATGGTTGTTATTTTGCTTGCGGACGGTTTTGAAGAAGTAGAGGCTTTGGCCCCGGCGGACATTCTGCGCCGCATGGGGATCCCCGTGGTGCTGGCCGGCGTTTCCGGCAAACAGGTCACCGGCTCCCACGGCATCGAAGTGACGGCCGACAAGACGCTGAATCAGCTGAAAAACGAAACGCCCGAGGCGGTCATCCTGCCCGGCGGCATGCCCGGCGCAAAAAATTTGGCCGCATCCTCGGCGGTTGCGGCCATGGTCAGGAGAACGTATGAAGCCGGCGGCATTCTGGGCGCCATCTGCGCCGCCCCCATGGTGCTCGGCAAGCTGGGGCTTTTGGAAGGAAGGAAGGCCACCTGCTATCCGGGCTTTGAGGAGGAACTTTCCGGGGCGGAAGTTCTGCCGCAGGAAAAAGTGGTCGTCGACGGCAAATTTGTGACGGCCCGAAGCGCCGGCGCGGCTTTTGAGTTCGGTTTTGCCTTGGGTACACTGTTAAAAGACGAGACGGAAGCGAAATTTGTCCGCCGCGCTATGTTTGTGGAGTGACAGACCATTT
>JAKPBM010000135.1 GCA_029778935.1 Bacillota bacterium
CGGAGCGCAAGTTTGCCCGCGCTCTCTAAAGGGATCCACTTTTCTTGCCATATAGACCATTATTCGTGAACGAAGGGGGCCATCATGCAAAACTTCCTCATCGGCCAATACGGCCGGTTCGACAAAGCCAAACTCCGGCGGGACTTCCGCCCGGGCTTTTGGGGCGTAGAAGCCTGCTTGTTCCCTGAGCAAACGGAAAAACCGGCTAACTCCGCCGGTCTGTCCAGCGGTATATGCGCTGCACAGCTATATTGCTGCGAAGTACCCCGCCCAACATCCGAAAGTCAAGCCCAACGGGCATTTTCCGCATAATACATCCCAACACTACTCGCAGCCAAATACTCTTTTACAGGAGGGTTTTCTATGGACTTTCTGCAACTTGCCCAAAAACGGCAAAGCATCCGGGGATTCCTGCCCACCCCCGTCACCGACGAGCAGGTGCAAACCCTGCTTGCCGCAGCCGTCGCCGCGCCCAGCGGCGGAAACCGCCAGCCCTGGCACTTCTACGTCATCACCAACCGCGGTGTGGTCGACCAAATCGTCGAAAAATCCTGCAAACAGCCGTTTTTGAAAACGGCCCCCGTGCTCATCGTCGTCTGCGCCGAACCGGGCCGTTCCGGCGAGCGTTACGGCGAGCGGGGCGCGACCCTCTACTGCCTGCAGGACACGGCCGCGGCAGTGCAAAACATCCTGCTCTGCGCCGCGGACTTGGGCCTGGGCACCTGCTGGTGCGGCGCCTTTGACGAAGCTGCGCTGTCGGAAATCCTCGCTTTGCCCGAAACCCTTCGCCCTGTGGCCATCCTTCCCGTGGGGCACTTCGAATCGGCCCCGCCGAGACGGCCCCGACGGCCCATGGAGGAAGTCGTAACCTTCGTAAAATAGCGTAATACAACAAAACCGGCGCAAAACGCGCCGGTTTTTTCTTATGCATCGTCTTTGGGTATCAAAACGGGAATAAACTGCACATGGTCGGCGGATATCAGCCGATACTTGACGCCGTTTTTCTCCCCGATAAAAGCGTTTTGCCGGGATTTTCCGTGCAGATGGCCGTAATAGCACTGGGTCACGCCGTATTTGGCAAACAGCTCCTCACATTCGGGCAGACCCGCGTTCGTATAAAAGGGCGGATAGTGCAGCACCACGATTTTCTTTTTGTGCCCCGCCTTTTCCGCCGCGACAAGCGACGCTTCCAGCCGGGCCATCTCCCGCTTGAAAATTTTCTCGTCCTGCGGCGAAAGGCCGCGCCATTCCTCAAAGCTCCAGCCCTTGGTGCCGCAGACGGCGCGCCCTTCCACAAAAGCAAAGCTGTTGTGGATAAAGTCCATGGTGGTTAGGCTGTTTTCGGCGAAAAAGCGGCGCATGGCGCTGACGGTGGTCCAGAAATAGTCGTGGTTGCCCTTCAGCAGAAGCTTTTTCCCCGGCAATGCATCCAAAAAGCGGAAATCCTCCAGACTGTCGGCCAGACTCATGCCCCAGGAGATGTCCCCGGCCACAATCACCGTATCCTCCGGGTCCACCACGGCGTTCCAGCCTTTGGAAATGCGTTCCACGTAGTTGGCCCAGTCGCTGCCGAAAGCATCCATGGGCTTGTCCGACGACAAGGAAAGGTGCAGATCCCCGATTACAAACAGCGCCATGGGATCCCCCTTACAGGCCGAGCCGCCGGCCGACGTATTCGCGCATGCCCTCTTTTTCCGCCGTCTCCGTAAACCGCACGGGCAGTTTGTCCAGCCCCGCCAAAGGCGCAGGGACAGCGGTGTTCGTGAGTTTCGCGAGGGTTTCCAGAAGCTGCGGGCCGTCGTCTTCGGGCGCTTTGCCCGTAATCGCTTCATAGACGCTGGCCGCAAACTTGTAGGGGCTGGCCGTAGACGCCACCAGCGTGTACGTTTCGTCGCCCGTTTTGCGGCGGTAGTCTTCCAGCACCGACAGGGCCACCGCCGTGTGGGTATCGGCCAGGTAGCCTTTCGCGAAGGTGCGGGCGATGGCGGTTTTCGTGCCCTCGTCGTCGCAATAGCCGGCGGCAAAGTGTTCCTTGATGCCCTTGCCTACCGTGGAAGACACCTGATACTCGCCGGCGGAGGAAAGCTGCTTCATGTAGGTGCGGACTTCAAAGCCGTTTTGGCCCGAAAGTTCATAAAGAAGCCTTTCCACGTTGCTGGAAATCAGGATGTCCATGGAGGGCGAAATGGTCTGGTAGAAGGGCCGGCTTCTGTCGTACAGGCCGGTCTCGATAAACTCTGTCAAAACATTGTTCCGGTTGGACGCGCAGATAAGTTGTTTCACCGGAACGCCCATCCTTTTCGCAAAATAGGCCGCCAAAATGTTGCCAAAATTCCCCGTCGGCACGCAGATATTGAAGGCCTCGCCCATCTGTAAAGCGCCTTTCTTTACAAGGTCGAGCCAGCCGGAGATGTAGTAGACAATCTGCGGCGCCAAGCGGCCCCAGTTGATGGAGTTGGCGCTGGACAGGCGGATTTTCTTTGCGGCAAGGGCTTCGGCCATCTCCCCGTCGGTCAGGATGGCCTTGACGCCGGTCTGGGCGTCGTCAAAGTTGCCGTACACGGCGCATACGCCGACGTTTTCTCCCCGCTGAGTGACCATCTGCAGCTCCTGAATCTTGCTGACGCCGTCTTTGGGGTAGAACACAATGACGCTGGTGTTCTCCACGTCGGCAAAGCCTTCCAGAGCGGCCTTGCCCGTGTCGCCCGATGTGGCGACGAGGATGCAGACCTGTTCGTCGATGCCCTGAATCTCCATGGCTCCGGTCAGAAGGTAGGGCAAAATCTGCAGAGCCATGTCCTTAAACGCGCAGGTGGGGCCGTGGAACAGCTCGAGAATGCCGGTTGTGTCGTCCAACGGCACAACGGGCGCCACGTCCGGGTGGTCAAAGGACGCGTAGGCCTTAGCGGCGATGTCCTTCAGCCGCTCGGGCGCATAGTCCGTCAGGAATTTCTGCAGAATGTGGGCCGCCCGGTCCGGATAAGACATGCCTTGCAAAACCTCGATGTCCTCCTGCGTTAAAACGGGCAAAGCTGCCGGCGTATACAGCCCTCCATCGGGGGCGATTCCTTCCAGAATGGCACGGGAAGCGGGTACCCCCCAGCCGGTGCCGCGGGTGCTGACATACATAAGGTTTTCCGTTTGCATTGGTATCACGCCTTTCCGGTTTGCTGTAAGAATCGGAGCAGATTATTAAAAAAGATGCCGTCGGTTTCTTCTTTCGTAAAACCGGCGTTCAGCAGGGCAAAGTAAAGTGTTTCCATATCCGCGCTGGTTTTCAGCCCGGCGGGAAGCAAATCGCACCCGTCGAAATCGCAGCCGAGCACGATGGGCTTTGTGCCCAGCGGGGTCAGGCACGCAAAATGCCGGATGTGGGCGATGATGCATTCTGCGGCTTCCTGCCGGCTCTTGCGGATTTTGCGGTCGTTTTCAGTCAGGAAGGGGGTGTAAAGGTTTATGCCTGCCACCCCTCCGGATAGGGCGATTGCCCGGAACTGGTCGTCGGTAAGGTTTCTCGGGTGGGGGCAAAGGGCGTAGGCGTTGGAGTGAGACGCCAAAACCCGCCCGGGGGCCAGCTCGATAACCTGCATGGTGCCCGCTGGCGACAGGTGGGACACGTCCACAGCCAGGTTCAGACGCGCGGCCGTCTGCACATACAGTTTCCCCAGCTCCGTAAGCCCCCGTTCCGGGGCTTCCACGCAGGAGCCGGAGAGCAGGTTGGCATGGTTCCACGTAATGCCCGTCATAATAAGCCCCTGGGATGCCGCCATTTCCAGCCGTTCCGGCGAACAGGCCAGCACTTCCGCCCCTTCGACGGATAGCAGCCCCGCCGTCCGCCCCTTTTCAGTGTGTAAAGCAATTTCATTTACAGAGCGGCAGAAGGCGAACTTCTCGTTATTCCTCGCCGTTTCGGCCAGCGTTTCCACTGCCCGGTCGAAGCGGCCATCCAAAACGTGCTTTTCCGAATCGCCGTAGACGGCGAAAATCTGGGCCCGGGGCGAATAGTCCTCCTTCGCCAAGTCCACGGCCAGGCCGTTGTCAAACAGGCCTTTATCTTCCGTCACCGTGTCGCAGTGGGCGTCAAAATACGGAACATTCATACACATTCTCCAGATGCTCGATAGAAGGCTCGCCTTTGGCGTCCGAAAGGTACACTTCGATGACGTCAAACCGCGGCTGGAGCTTTGTCGGGTGTTCCGCAAGGTATAAAAGGGCGGTTTTCTGGATTTTCTGCAGCTTGGCCTGCGTCACATGCTCCCTCGGTTTGGCAAAGGCGGCGGATTTGCGGGTTTTCACCTCAACAAAGACAATATATGCGCCCTTTTTGGCGATTAGGTCTATTTCGCCGAACCGGGAGCGGACGTTGGCCGCCTCGATTTCGTACCCCTTCGCCCGAAGGTACCTTGCCGCCGCCGCTTCCCCGGCCGCACCCAGCAGGTTTTTCATATCCGCGCCCTCCTAGCCCAGCTTTCCGGCCAGAGGCTTGTAATTTTTAAAAAAAGAAAGTCTATGTACTTCGCAAAGCCCGTACTTGTCCACGGCTTGGTAGTGGGCTTTGGTGGGATATCCCTTGTGCTGCTCAAACCCGTACTGGGGGTATTTCCGCGCCAGCTCCCGCATGTAGTTGTCCCTTGCCACTTTGGCAAGAATAGACGCCGCCGCAATGGACGGGGACACGGCATCGCCGTGCGGCAAGGCCTTAACTTTACAGGCAACCTGCGGGAACCGGTTGCCGTCCACCAGCAAGTAGTCGGGGGTAACGGGCCGTCCGTCCCGGGTTTTCAGGGTTTCCACGGCCCGCTTCATAGCCAGCAGCGACGCATGCAGGATGTTCAGCTCCTCAATCTCCGCCACCGACGCCGTGGCGATGGAGAAGGCCACCGCCTGCTCCTGTATCATAGAAAACAGCTTTTCCCGCCGTTTTTCCGTTAACTGTTTGGAATCGTTCAGCCCGGGAAGGTCAAACTCCCGCGGCAGAATCACCGCCGCGGCAAACACGTCTCCGGCTAAGGGGCCCCGGCCGGCCTCGTCCGTGCCGGCA
>JAKPBM010000139.1 GCA_029778935.1 Bacillota bacterium
GCCCGCCGCGGTGTACCCTGTTGCGGCAGCAAAGCTCACCGAGGCGATGGCATACCCCTTGCCCGACAAGGACGGTTTTTTTGACGCTTCCGCCGCGGATATGGCCGCCGAAAGGGCAAAGGAGGCGGACGTTGTCCTTTGCGGCTGCGGCATCGGGCGGACGGAAGGGGCCTTTGCTTTGGCAAAAGCCGTGCTTTGTGAGGCCTCCTGTCCCGTAATCCTCGACGCCGACGGCATAAATGCGTTTGCGGCGCATATAGATGTATTACGGGAAGAAGCAAAGCGTAAGCCGGTGATCCTGACTCCCCATGACGGCGAACTGGGCAGGCTCCTTGGCCGCCCCGTTCCGGCAGAGTACGACAAAAGGCTCGCGCTGGCCAGGGAAATCGCCGCCGGCTGGGGCGTATTCCTTGTCATGAAGGGGCATAAGACCATCACCGCCGCGCCCGACGGGAAGGCCGTTGTCAACACCAGCGGCAACCCCGGCATGGCCAAAGGAGGCAGCGGCGACGTGCTGGCGGGACTCATTGCCGGGCTGGCCGCCCGAAAAGGGGCGGACCCCTTTACGGCAGCGGCGGCGGCCGTTTACCTGCACGGCAAGGCCGGAGATGCCGCCTGCGCGAAGCTGGGCGAGGTGGGGATGCTGCCTTCGGATATGCTTTCGCTGCTTCCTGAAACGATACAGGCCTGTGTACGATAGGCCCAAAAGGGGCAGTGGGGAAATGCAGCGACTGTCGAAAGCGTGGAAACGGCGCGCGGCGTGGGTACTGGTGTTTCTGTGCGGGCTGTTGTTGGCGTCCTGCGCCAAAAGCGGCTTTGCCGAGGAGGCGAAAATCGCCGAGCGCTATCGGGGCGAAACGTCCTTTTCCGCCAATCTCTCGGTGACTTTGGACCACGGGAATCACACCACCAGCTACCGCATGACCCATACCTACAAGCACGGGGAAGGCCACGTCATGACGGTGGAAGAGCCGGCCACGCTTTCGGGGCTGGTAATCCGGGCGGGGGAAGACGATATGTCCCTGGAGTATCAGGGCATGATCTTCACGCCGCAGGACATGGTCGGCACCAGTGCTACGCCGGTCAAACTGCTTCCGGCGCTGTACCGGGCATGGGGGATGGGTATATCCGAAAACGTCTCCTTTGAAAAGACGGAAAACGGGCGGCTGATTGTGCTGGACATCTTTTCCAAAGTGGACGGCGACGAGTTTCTGCTTCGCACGTGGTTTGACGAGAGCACTCTGCATCCCACGAAGGCCGAATGCTTTTTCGACGGCCGAAGGGTGATGACCTGCGAATACGCCGACGTGGCCGTGGAATAACTCAAATTGAAGATTTCGGCCCCCGCAAGGAAAGGATTGCTTCTTGCGCGGGGCCTTGGCATTATGGTATAATACATGGGACAGGGATGAATAAATTCGCATCCCCGGGGCTTTTCTTAGGAAAATCGTTTATATTTTAAAAATAGCGAAAATTCACGTTTTCCGCTAAAATGCCTTTGGGAAGAAGTATTCGCGTTACCGGATTTCGCAAAACGGCGGTACCCAAATCAAACGGACCGGAATAGTATAGTTACGGGAGCGCCGTTGCAGAAAAAAGGACTTGCTGCGGATTTTCTTTCCGAGGGAGGGTTTAAACTCTGCAAAAAGAAGGCAAAATATGTGTAGGTGCATAGCTGATGCGTACATCAGCGATGTAGAACATCAGCGGATGCAGCTTCGGCGGGATATGCGCGGCCAACGCGCAGGCCGGCCGGAATTAGCCGGCAAGGCAAACCCAGCCGCGCATCCACGCACCACTCTATTTTACCGGCGGAGCGTGAAGTTCTCTATGGATCAATCAATTCGACGCGGAGACATCTACTATGCCGATCTGAGTCCCGTCGTCGGAAGCGAGCAAGGCGGCATACGGCCTGTATTGATTGTCCAGAACGACATGGGAAACAAATACAGTCCAACGGTGATTGCGGCCGCCATTACATCACAAATCAATAAAGCCCGCCTTCCGACGCATATTGAGCTGTCTGCCAAGACCTACGGGCTCACGAAAGATTCGGTCGTTCTACTCGAGCAAATCAGAACCATTGACAAGCGGCGCCTCCGTGAAAAAATGGGCCGGCTGGACGAAAAGCTGATGAGCCGCATTGACGAGGCCATCGTTGTCAGTTTTGGTTTGCAAAACGGTTTTGCAGGCAGAACCGAAGAGAACACAAGGGCGAAAGCAAAGGCAAACGCGTAGCGTTCCCTGCGCCTTCTCCCTTGTCAGGGGGAAACACAAATGAAAAAACGCCGTTTGCTGTTGCGGCTGGCCAGTGTACTTCTGGCCTGCGTCATCACGGGCGGGATTGTGGCGGTGTACGCCGCCTCCAAGGCGGGCACCGAGTCGGATCCGCTGGTGACGCTGAGCTACATCGAAAAAGTGTTCCAGCCGCAAATTCTAAACGCGGTAGACGCGGCTGCGGAAGAGGCCATGGAAGTTTCCGAGCAGCAGTTAACGCCGCTTATCGACGCGTATCTGGCCAGCGTGGACGAGAAAATCGCCGAGCTGACCAAGTCGGCCGGCGGCATCGCCAACGACCCCGCTTTTGTCCAGATGGTGCAGGACGCCGTGAACAAGAAGCTGTCGGAAATCCAGGTGGTGCAGCCGAGCCAGGACGCCATTTACAAGCTGGTTTCCGTGCCCCAGGGCAAAACCCTGAAGGCCGGGATTGGCTGTGAAGTCATCCTGCGCTCCGGCGCGGCGACGGTGACAGCTGCCGGATTCAGCAACCTCTCCAAAGCGGGTGCGGCCCTGGCCGCCAACACCGCCGTACCGGCCAACAACAGCTTGATTGCCGTGACGGAAGGGGCGTCCCTGAAGGCCACCCAGGCGGTCACGGTGCTGGTCCGCGGTCCGTACACGATTCAGTAAAGTAAAAAGGCTGACGAAACCGTCAGCCTTTTATTTTTGTGCCGATTTAGGTATGTAACAACCGGGTTCTGCGGGTTTCGGCTTATTTAATCAGCCGGAACTTGCCGATGACGGGGATTTCCCTAGCCCTGCCGTTGGCCGCGTCGATGAGGAACACGATGGAGACGACAAACAGGAGCAGGCCCAGTAAGCCGGAAACCAGGCTGATCAGAAGGGAAGCGAAGAAGAAGTTCCAGAAGAACAGCAGGTTGAGAATCAGGGAGACAAACCCCACCACGATGGAGGCTGCGACGTCCACCAAAAAGAGCAGCAGGCCCTGGTTGACGTGGAACCGGGCGAATTTGGAGTTGGGCGCGCTGAACAGGGGGATTAGGAACAGCGGACCCAGGTAGGCGATGCAGGCAACGCCCTTGTTGTTCTGAATGTCCTGTGGATCAAACTCATGGGTATGATCAGCGCCCATTGGGAACCCCTCCTTAAGTAAATTTATATCTTTATTTGCTCTGGAACAGCTTCAGCAGGCGCTCGTACTCGTCAGCCAGGCTGTCCTTCTCCGGCTCCTTTTCCGGGGCGGGGGAGGCGGGCTTGGCCGGGCCGGCGGCCTTCTGGGGGGAAGAGGGAAGGGGATTGGCGGTGTTTTCCGTAAAGCCGGTGGCGATGATGCTGATGCGCACCTCGTCGTTTAAGCTGTCGTCAATGGCGGCGCCGAAGATGATTACGGCGTCGGGGTGGGCGTTCTCCTGCACAAAGCTGGCCGCCTGGTCGATTTCGGCAAGCTCGATTTCCGGCGAGCCGATAATGTTGAGCAAAACGCCCCGCGCGCCGCTAATGGAGGTTTCCATCAGCGGGCTTTGCACCGCCATGCGGGCCGCATCGATGGCCTTGTTCTTGCCGGCGGCCTTGCCGACGCCCATGTGGGCAAAGCCGCTCTGCCGCATGACCGTCTCCACGTCCGCAAAGTCCAGGCTGATAAGGCCCTGCACCGTGATCAGCTCGTAAATGCTGGCGATGGCCTGTTTTAGGATTTCGTCCGCCACGGCAAAGGCGTTGACGAAGGTGATTTTCTCGTCAGTGACGTATTTCAGCCGCTCGTTGGGGATGACCAGCAGGGAGTCTACGTGCTTATACAGCTCTCTTATGCCGGCTTCCGCGTGCTGGGCCCGCTTGGCGCCCTCAAACTTGAAGGGGCGGGTGACGACGCCGATGGTTAAAATGCCCATTTCCTTGGCCAGCTCGGCAATGACCGCCGCAGCGCCCGTGCCCGTGCCGCCGCCCATGCCGGCGGTGATGAAGAGCAGGTCCGTGTCCGCAAGCAGCGCGCGGATTTCCTCTTTGCTTTCCTCCGCGCAGCGGCGCCCCTTGGTCGGGTCGGCGCCGCAGCCTTTGCCCTCGCTGATGTGGGGGCCGATTTGCAGCTTGGTAGGGGCCAGGGAGCGGTTGAGCTGCTGCAGGTCGGTGTTGACCGCGATAAACTCGGCCCCTTGCAGGTTGGCTCTGACCATACGGTCGATCGTGTTGTTGCCGCCGCCGCCGACACCGATGACTTTAATTTTCGTGACGGATTCCTCCGCTGTTTCGAATCGAAGCGCCATCGAAAACCCTCCTGTTCGATTTTACCGCAGGGCCGGTGCTTCAGGAGCCGCTGCCGTTTTCTACTGTGGATGTACGGAAAATATTTGGGTATGGAAAATCGGCTGTAAGGACATAGCGCCGCTTACAGCCGTGTTTTCCAGTTTCGGCTTACTTTTTGTTGAAGATGGCCATGATGTCGCCGTAGGGGTCGTCTTCCAGAACGGAGGAGGAGACGGACGTAGTCGTCTTTTCCTTGGACGGCCCCTGGGGGAACAGCTCCAGATCGCCGCCGACAGGCTCTTTGGCCGGCTCGGGCTTTTTGTTGTCGTCCAGCAGGTTGGGGCCTTCCGTGTCAAAGCCGGTGGCGATGATGGTGATGCGCATCTCATCGTCCAGCGTGTCGTCGATGGCGGCGCCAAAGATGATGTTGGCCTCCGGATGGGCGGCTTCTTCGACGATGGTCGCCGCGTTTTCCACTTCTTCCAGGCCGATATCGGAAGAACCGACGATGTTGATGATGATGCCGCGGGCGCCTCGGATGGAGGTTTCCAGCAGCGGGCTCTGGATGGCCATGCGGGCGGCCTCCGTGGCCTTTTCCTTGCCGGCTGCGCGGCCGACGCCCATGTGGGCAAAGCCCGCGTCGCGCATGATGGCGCAGACGTCCGCAAAGTCGAGGTTTACAAGGCCGGGCATCTTAATGAGGTCGGAAATGCTCTGCACAGCCTGGCGCAGCACGTCGTCGGCGTAGCGGAAAGCGTTCAGGAATGTAATTTTTTGATCTGTTACGTACTTCAGCCGCTCGTTGGGGATAACGACCAGAGAGTCGACCTTGCTTCTCAAAGCAGCGATGCCGGCTTCCGCCTGCTGCATGCGGCGGGCGCCTTCAAACTTAAAGGGCTTGGTCACAACACCCACGGTCAGGATGCCCATCTCCCGGGCGATTTCGGCAACGACCGGCGCGCCGCCCGTGCCTGTGCCGCCGCCCATGCCGGCGGTGATGAACACCATGTCGGCGCCCTTGAGCAACGCCGCCACGTCGTCGCGGCTTTCTTCCATGGCCTTTTTGCCTCTTTCCGGGTTGGCGCCGCAGCCCTGGCCTTTGGTGACCCGTTCGCCTACCTGCAAAGTGGTGCCCGCGGCGGTCAGAAGCTGCTGTTTATCTGTATTGATGGCGATGAACTCCACGCCGGTTAAATTGCTTTCCACCATACGGTTGATGGCGTTATTGCCGCCGCCACCGATACCGATTACTTTAATGTTGACGATGCTGTCCATATCGTGTTCGATCTGTAAAGGCATGTTCTTTCCTCCAGTGTGTTCGAATTAACCTATGTAAAGAGAATCGCTTACATCGCAAGTGCGCAAAACGCTTATATACATTGTAAACGATTTGGTGTCGAATTACAATATTTAATGCTGAATTATTTTCGCATTTTTATTGTATAATTTTCCCTTTCGCCAACCATTTTCATAACTTACGGCAAAACGTGGATGGCCGGGCCGGAAGCGTCGATTTTCGCAGAGGTAAGCCCTTCGCTTTCCAGCTGGGGAAGGAGCAGA
>JAKPBM010000148.1 GCA_029778935.1 Bacillota bacterium
TATTTACCCAAAACGCCGGCCAAAAAATCTACCTCTACGCCCTTGGCATCGCCTTTTTCCTCGGCTCCATAGTGACCGTGCTGCTTCGCGCAGGCGCTTTTCCCCTTTTGGAGCAAATCGCCGATAAGACAAAAGCGCCTATTTCGCTGGGGTTTGTGTTTTTGTACCTGGCCGGCGGATATTATCGAAAATTTGGCCTAAGTGCTCGGCAGCGGGCTATATTGTACGCCGCCGGCATCGCCGGCGCACTCACGACCGTGTTCGGAGCGCTGGCCCTTTCCTCGCGGGGGGTAAACTACGACTTTCTCCTCAGTTTCTTTGCGCCCAACGTACAGGCCATGGGATTGGCGTTTTTCGTGTTCGTGAAAACCGCCTATCAGGGGACAAAGGCCTGTAAAGCACTTCCTTTTACAGCGGAGCTGGCCCAATGTTCCTACGGCGTCTACCTGCTGCACCCGCTGATTCTGTCCCTCTGGAAGCGCTACGCGGCGGGGTTTTGGGCCCTTCCGCCGGTTGTGCTGCTTCCCCTTCGAACGCTGGCGGTCTTTGGGCTGTCGGCGGCCGCCGTTTTCGCAATGCGGAACCTTCCCATTGTAAAACGCTTAGTTAATTAAAATAACAAAAACAGGAAAGACGCTGTCTTTCCTGTTTTTGCTATGTATCCTAGTAATTTAATTTGCTAATCGTTTACCCAATACTATGATACAGGGCGGCGTCTCTGTTTTTCAGACGCAGAGCGAGATGGTCGGCCAGCATGGCGATAAATTCCGAGTTGGTGGGTTTTCCTTTGATGTTCGAGACGGTGTAGCCGAAAATTTTCTGGATTTCCTCGACGTCGCCCCTGTCCCACGCTACTTCGATGGCATGGCGAATCGCCCGTTCCACCCGCGACGGCGTCGTGGAGAAGCGCTTGGCCACCGTCGGGTACAGAATCTTCGTAACCGCGTTGATCACTTCCATGTCGTTGACCGACATCATGATCGCTTCCCGCAGATACTGGTAGCCTTTAATGTGGGCAGGCACGCCGATATCGTGCAGCAGGGCGGTTACCTGGGTCAGGAGGTTGATCTGGGAATAGGGGTCTTCCGTTCTCGGCTGTCTTAAAGAACGCAGTCGTTCCAAAAGCAGATGACGGGGGATCGGTTTAAGTGCATAATAGTCGGCTCCGAGGGCCATGGCTTCACGCATAATTGCGACGCTGGAAAAACCGGACAGAACCATCATGGCGGGGCGCTTGTTGCCTGCTTTGGCGGTCAGCTCCCGCATGAGGCCCAGACCGTCCACATCCTGCAGGACGATGTCTGTGATGAGTACATCCGGGTTCAAAGCTAATATTTTAGGCACGGCATCCAGCCCGCTGTCGCAGCAACCGACAACCTCCATGTCGCGCTCGCTGGAAATGACCGATTGCAACAAACTGCAAAATTCCGGATCCGCATCAGCAATGAACACCCGCAACTTACCATCAGCACCATTGTTCTTCACTTGTCTTTTCCTCCATTCTACAGCCAAATTCCTCTAATCTATCCATCCCCCAAATTAATACCCATTTTACCAATGTTTTATCTTTATATACCATATTATACCATTGACATCTATTTTATCAAGATTTTTTTAGAAATTTCGAGAACTTTTTGTAGACGTTTACAGACAAAATACGACAAACCGGGACACCGCAGAATCGTTCGGTGTCCCGGCTTTGGCGTTAGGCCTGATGGCGCAAGTCTATGCCGCCTTGCTAAGCGACAGCAGGCTTTGGGCCGTATCCAGCATGTTCTCGATGAATATGCCGTATCCTAACGTCGGGTCGCCGACCAGCACATGGGTCACGGCGCCGATCAGTTTGCCGTTCTGGATGATGGGGCTGCCGCTCATGCCCTGAACAATCCCGCCTGTTTGCGACAATAATACAGGATCCGTGACGCGGATTTGCATATTCTTTGTCGAACGGTTTAAATCGAGAATCTTTACTATTTCGACGGAGTAGCGGCGCACGCCGCTGCCGTCCACGTTGGAAAGGATTTCCGCCTTGCCTACTACCACTTCTTCCCGCGTGCCCACGGGCATCCGTTCGCCCTGGAACAGCTCGGGATAGAGCTTGTCGGCCTCGATCCGGCCATACAGGCCCGTCTCGTCATTTAAAAGCAGCGCTCCGGCTTCCGACCGCACGTCAAAGATGCCGATCAGCTCGCCGGGTTTGCCCGCTTCGCCCTTCCGCACGCCGGCTACCGACGAAGGAAGCAGGCTTCCGCGGCCGACAGGCATCAGGATGCCCGTTTCGCCGTCATGAATGCCGTGCCCCAACGCGCCAAACAGCCCGGTCGAAGGGTCGTAGAAGGTGATCG
>JAKPBM010000155.1 GCA_029778935.1 Bacillota bacterium
AACGCGCCGTAGAAGATGGCTTCCGCGCCCAAAACGGCCTGCAGAACGGGAAAGCCCATGTAGGCCGCGTTGGAAAAAACTATGAGAAACTGGTATATGCCCCTGCCCCTTGGGTCCGTGGGGACCAGTTTGACAAAAAGGAAGCTGAACCCCACCGCAATCAGATAGTACACGGCGGAAAACGCAAGTAAAATCCCCGCGTTTTTGACCCCTTCGGCGGTGACCTTCTGGGTCATGAACGTGGCGATATACATGCAGGGCATGGTCACGCGGGAAATCAGGGCGGAGATTTTGTCCGCGCCGGCTTTGTCCAAAAGCTTCATTTTGACGGCGGCGAAGCCCACCGCCATGAGCACAAAGAGAATCAAAAGCTGGTTTGTTACGTTACTGTCCAACGGAATTACTCTCCTCACTATCGAGCTTCGCCATGGCCGAAGCCACTTCCTCCGGCGCAAACAGGCGGTTTAGGGCGTCCAGCAGGGCGTTGGTGGAAAGCCCTTTGGGTAAATGGAGGGCGGAAAGCAGCCGCTCTCTCCTCTTTTTGCTGTCGGGCCTGCCAAAAAGCCCCGCGTCGTACAAATCCGCCCGTTCCAGCTGACGGGAAGGCTCGTTTTTTGTTTCCATCCCTTCCACGGTGGCGCCGGCTTTGAGCAGCGCCTCCAATATGACCTCTTCGGGCATGCCTTCCACGCCCAACAGCCCTTCGGCGGAGGGTTTGGCCTTTCGCCGCTCTTTCCCTTCCAAAGGCGGCACATAGGCGTGGCGCACTTTGCCGGAAGGAAGCATGCCTTTTAAGCGGCTGCGGATAAAAAGCCCCGCGCTGTCGCTGTCGGTCAGGATGATAAGCCCCTGTTTTTCGGCGTAGTCCCGTATCAAATCCAGCCGTTCCTCGTTTTGAAACAAAGAAAACCCGCCGCATTCCAGCACGACGCCGTCCACTAAGTTCCGGAGCCGGTGGGCGTCGTACCGCCCCTCCACAAGGATCGCTTCTTTGATTTTCAGTTTCTCCATGCCAAACCTTAACCCTCGCACAGGCGCAGAAGTAGCGTTTCCAAAAGCACCTGCGGCTCCTCCGCCGAATGGAGCAGCGCCTGCTCCGCCTCGTTGCAGGATATGACCCCTTCCCGAAGCTTTTCCGTGCGGAACCGGTCCGCCTGGTTTAAGATGAGCTGGGCCACATACCGGCTTTTGAGCCGCCACAGAGACATAAACTCCTCCGCGCCAAGGTTTTTTTCTTTGATGAGCCTGGCCGAATAGAGCTGCCGCACGGCGCGGCCCACCGCCGTCACGATGTCCAGCGGCTTTTCCCCCTGTTTAAGCAGCAGATCCAGCAGGTACAAAGCCGTATTGGGCTGTTTGGCGGAGACGGCGTCGGTGATGCGGTAGATGACGACTTCCATGGACGGCGTCGCCACCGCTTCCACATCGTCCGGCGTGATTATGCGGCCTTTGGCGTAGGCGGCGATTTTCTCGATTTCCGGCAGGATTTTAATCATCAACCCCCCGCCGACGCGGATCAGCTGTTCCGCCGTTTTGGGCGGGCAGTCCTTGCCCAAAGCGGCAAACCGGCGGATAATCCAGTTTATTAGCTCCTTTTCGCCGGGGCGGGTGAATTCTACCATGAGCCCGTGCTGGGAAACGATTTCCTCCACCTTTTTGTTGACCTTCCCCTGCCCGAAGCTCCCTTCGGACAGGTAGAACACCAGGCACAGCCAGGGCGGCAGGTCGGCCAGCATCCCTTCCGCGACGGGTTTCAGCTTGGCGTCGGGGCAAAGGATGTCGCAGTCGCGGACAATCACCAGCTTGCGTTCGGCAAACATGGGGTATTCCTCGATGGCGTCCCGCAGGGTTTCAAAGGTGACTTCCTTGTCCTCCAGATACACCACGTTGCTTTCCTCGCCGTCGGCAATCAGCTTCTTAATGGCGCGGATGTAGTATTCCTTTAAATACGCTTCTTCGCCGTAAAACAGGTACAGCCGGCCGACGTTGCCTTCGGCCAGCTCCTTTTTCAGCCTGGCAAGGGCGGACGGATTCTGTTCGTTCTTTTTTGTCGCCATAAAAAATCCTCTGTTACCGCTCGTAAACCTTCCCCTTGTAAAACCGGAAGAACACCGTGCCGTTCTGGTCCGTACGGCGGATGTTTGCGCCGATGGAGGCAATGCGGGCCAGGGTTTCCGGGGCGGGGTGGCCGTAGCTGTTGCGGCCTACGGATATTATAACATATTCGGGCAAGGTTTTCTCCAGCAAGGTTTGGGATGTGGCGGCTTTTGCCCCGTGGTGCCCCGCCACTAACACGCTGATTTTGCCCGGCAAAGCGCGGGTTTGGGCCAGGTATTCGTCCCGTTCGTCGTCAATGTCGCCGAGAACGAGCACGTTTGCTTCCCGCGTTTGGGCCAAAACCGCCAAACCGGAGGCGTTGCCCCCCGACCCGCCCGGAACGGCGAAAAAGTGCAGAAAAATTTTGCCCACGGCCGCCCGTTCGTCCGCCGAAATGCGCAAAACGGGCACGCCGTTTGCGTACGCCTCGCCCAGCAGCCGTTCGGCGATGTCCGTGTTTTTCGTAAACCGGGGCACGTACAAACATTTGACCATGCCCCTTTGCAAAAGAGCTTCGGCGCCGGAAACGTGGTCCAAGTCGAAATGGGTGAGCACCAAAGCGTCGATGGTTGTAAGGTTATGCCGGCGGAAGTGGGCCAAAAGCTCCTCCGCCGCGTCGGCGCTTTGGCTGCCGCAGTCGATGACGGCCGTTTTTCCCCCGGCGGAAAGGACGATGCACTGGCCCGACCCTACGTCCAGCGCCCAGACGGAAAAACTCTCCCGCTGTATGTACGCGTCCAGCCCCACGGCCAGCGCGCAGAGTACCAGCAGCAACAGCCCCAGCCGCCAAGCGTTTTTCAGCTTCACCGCCAGCGCCGCTGTGCAAAGCCCGTACGCCAAAAACACCCACGCGGCAAACAGCCTGCCCCCGGCGCCAAACACCGCCATGGGGAGCCTTGCCAGCAGTATGATTACCAGCCGGATATACGCCCCGCCAAAGGAGACAACCTGCGCCGCCAGTTGCCCCGCCGGAAACCACGCCGCCGACAGAACAAGGGCCAAAATCGCCCCCAGAAACACCGCCGAAACGCACCACAAAAGGAGCAGGTTGGCAAGCACGGCCACCAGCGACACCTGCCCAAAGTACAAAACGGACAGCGGCAGCGTCGCCGCCTGCGCCGAAACGGTGGCCGCCGCGGCGGAAGCAAAGGCATACCACGCCCGGCGGGCAAACCGGCCCCTGGGCTTTATTCTGGACGCCAACCCGTCGGAAATCCGTTTCCCCACGGTCATCAGCCCCAGCACGGACAAAAACGAAAACTGCAGGCCCGCGTCGGCTATCGACCAGGGGTTCAACAGAATCAGCACGCACAAAGCCAGCAGCAGCGCGGAAAACCCGTCTTCCTCCCGGCCAAGCACGTAGGCCAGCAGCGCCAGCCCCTGCATAATCCCCGCCCGCACAACCGAGGGCGGAAAGCCGGTGACGGCCATCATCGCCAGCATCAGCGCCGCCGCCGGCGAAGCGACCCACTTTCTTCTTCGCCCCAGCAGCATCACCGCCGACACAAGAAAGGAAAGGTGCATCCCCGACACGGCGAAAATGTGCGCCATGCCCGTAACGGACACGTCCGCCTGGAAAGACGGGTCAAACTCCCGCCGGTCGCCAAAGAGCAGGGCTTTCATAACGGCCGCTTCGTTTCCAAACAGCCGCTCCGTCTGCAATACCGCCTGCTTCCGCACGTAGGCAGGCCAGAAGGAAGGGGGCGTTTGCCCGGCTTTGGACACCACCGCCTCCCGCACCTTGGCGGTCAGCAAAATCCCCTTGGCCCGGTAGTACCGCTGGGCGGGGAACGAGCCGGTGTTTTCCGGCACGGAAAAGGCAAACTCGCCGGAAACTAAATCCCCCGGCGCAAGCTGCGCCCCCTTTGGCAGGTACGCCATCACCACCGGCTTTTCTTCCGTCAACAGCCGCACTTTGGCAACTTCGCCGTATCTGCCCGCTTCCGAGTAGTCCAGCGCCAGCGCCGTGTACCGCCCCGGGGTCTGGGCCGTTTGCAAAATTTTCTTTTCCGGCCGGGCAGCCCAAAGAAAGCAAAAAACAGACAAAGCGCCCCCCAAAAGCGCAAGGGCGCCGAAAAACACCGTTTCGCTTTTTTTCCAAGCGGCAAGGCCCGCAATACTCACCGCCGCCAGCGCCGCAAACAGCGGCCAGGACGGCCGCCAGACATAGCAAAGCGCTGCCGAAACGGCGCAAAAGCCTGCCCCCAGGCACCAAAACCCCTTCCGCATAGGGGTTCCCCTCCCCGATATCAATTCTTTTCTCTTATTTGCGCATCTTCGACGCAATACCGCAGAACGCGGCAAGAGCCGGCAGAAGATGCTAAACGCTTCCGCCAAAACAGGCGGGCGCCGAGGTTGCTTATCCGGTGAATATATGCTACAATATGGCCATGAGAATACTTCGTATGTAGGGGTGCCGCCGCGCCCCTGCATCTTATAATAACGGACAACGGCGTGAAAGGGGATGTGTTACATGGCGGACAAAATGCGACTTGTGGAGCTTTGCCTTCGGGAATCGGCCGCCGCGTTCGGCTGGGGCTTTTCCGGCACATACCTGGTGAGTAAAAAAGGATATCTGGCGTTCCTTTTGTATGTAACGCCCGGCGAGGACGGGCTGGACTTTTCCCTGTCCTACCGGTACGCCGACTTCGACAGGATTTACCATACGCTGACGTTTGCCACCCGCTATCCCGGCATTGTGCTGTTCGAGCGCACCGAGCCGGTGGAAAGCTGGAGCCTGCTGGGCGTTTCCTCCGCCATGCGAAGGCTCACCGAAAAAGCGGACAAGTTCGCCGCATCCCTGTCGGAGCGCATTATCACGCTGGAGGACAACACCGCGTTCCTGCGCTACCTTGCCTCCCGCCAGCGGGCCGACGGGCAGCCCCCCTGCGACATTACGCCCGAGCTGATTTTCACCGCTTTGCTTAACAACGACCTGGACCAGGCCGTGTCCCTGTCCACCAAGGCACTGATAAACGGCGATTTAAACGACGGGCTGTATTCCAAGGTGCTGGACTACGCCAAGCGGTTCCAGAAGATTTGACGGTATATATCGAACGGATGAAAACGGAAGCGTCAGCCTTCCGTTTTTCATTTACAATACCAACCATTTTGCTCCAGTATAGCACAAAACCCCTTCCCGTTTCCACAGGAAGGGGTTATTTTTATTTGATTTTTCTGCACTCTATGTAGTACCGCTTGTCCTCCGCGTGGCCCATGGAGAAGGTTTTCCGCGGCAAAACGCCTTCCTTCTGCACCGTGGGCAGCAGCGCGTCCACCTCCACCGTGGGGAGCAGGAAGGAAGCGCAGTTGGGCCGCCGGCCAAGGCTTTTCGCCACCTCGTCGCCGTGGACGTAGTCGATCTGCCCCGGGTTCTGCGCCAGAAACTCGTCCAAAGCGTTCTGCAAGGCCCCCACCGCCAGCAGCGCGCCGTTGGCCGCCAGGCACAAAGGCGTCTCCCCTTCCGCCGTGACCATGGTCACACGGCAGTCGTCGCCGCATTTTTTCATAAGAAACGCCCGCAGCGTTTCCACGTCCACGTCGAACAGCACCCTGTGAATCGGCTCGAAGGCAAGGGACGGGTCCCGCAGGCTGCAAAGCTCCGCCAGGGCGTAGCGGGCGGGGTGGTGTTTGGCCGCGTCGCCGATTTGGGCCTTCAGATTTTCGTAGCAGGCCTTCGCCGTGGCCAGAGAGTGGTTGCCGTCGCCCACCGCCACCAAAATATCCCCCTCGCCGCCTAAAGACCCGACGGCCCGGGCAATTTTTTCCGCCGCCTGGGCATCGAGCAGCCGCCCGCGGACATACCCGCCGCCCATCATCAGCTCGCTTTCATACAGCACTTCGCCGGCTTCGGCTTTTGCCAGTTCCAGCACGGGCGTTTTCGCATCGTCCACCAGCAGCAGGATGTGGGGCATCTCTAACGCCGCCTTCTCCCGGATGGCGATT
>JAKPBM010000179.1 GCA_029778935.1 Bacillota bacterium
ACGGCTTCAAACCGGTCGTTTCGCAGGGCGAACACGGCTTTGCCGCCCGCCGTTTCCGTTGTGCCTTCGGCTAAAAGTGCCGGGTCGGCGATGTAAAAGTCCACGCCCCGCTCCAATAGTTCCCTTTGCAGGCGGGCGAAGGCTTTCCGGGCGGGTTCGGAAGTGCCGAAACTGCCCTTGGTCCAGAAGGTTGTAACCGGGTCGACGACGAGCAGCCTCACATCCCGCCGGACAGACTGCACGAGTTTTCCCAACTGGTCAACATAGGCGCTGATTTGCCCCGCGTGTTTCCACCAAGGCATGGGCGAAAAAGGCGACGGCGGCGCGTCGTGCTTTTTCAGCCCGTCGGCGGAGAAGAAAAACCCGTGGATGACCAGCCAGTTTATACCCGAAACGGCCAGCCAGTCCATCGTCCACTTCATGTCCTGCATGGTCATGCCCCAGCCGACGCTGTGGAACGCCTCGCAGAGCACGCCGGGTTTTTCGTAGAAGTGGGCGGCGGAGGAAGCAATTATGCCGTTGCCGCGGTAGAAGTTTTCCGGAAGGTTGGGTGACTCGCCTGCCTTCTGGTGGCCTGCGTCGATGCCCGGGATGTGTACAAAGGCAAGCTGTTTGCTGCGCAGGATGGGTTTTTCGCCGGTGTAGTAAAGCCCGTTGGCTTCGCACCATTCGTACATCTGCCGGTCGTAGCTTTCAATAAAGCCTTCCGCCGCTGCGTTCCAATAGTGATAGCGCGCCTTGGCCGTAACTTCGCCCATGTCTTCCGTGAGCGCCGGCAGGTACGGCACGATGTCAAACCCGCTTAGGCGCCGCGCCAGTTCGGGCAGGCGGGGCGACCAGGGCAGATGGGCCGGAAAGGCGGTCACTTCGTCGGTGAACACGCCTTTAATAGTTTTCCCAAACTCATGGCCCAGGTGTTTTTTGTACGCTTCGTGGGTGTGTCGGATAAAACAGGCCACGGCGTCGGGGTTTAAAGGGTCTATGAAGTCGCCGAAGTATTTGAAGTTTTTTACGGGGACTTCCAGAAAGATGTACACTTTATACTCCCGCCCGGCCGGCGCAGTCCAGTGAAACAGTCGGCAGGAGTTGGCGGTAAAATACCGCTTGCGGTTGTAGCCGGTCAGGCCCGTCCGCTGGAAAATCTCGTCTACCCGGTTGACGCCTACATATTCGGATACGTCCAGCCCCTTATCAAACCGGCACGCGCCGTTTTCCATCGGGTACGCCACGGCGCTGATAAGCCGCCCCCAGGGCAGCTGTTTTTCCGCCGTTTCGCCGCCGGAAACGGTGAACACGGTCTTGTCCAGCATATAGGCGGCGTACTCCGGATGCTCCAGCGTCACCATCCCGCCGGCAATGCCGGAAGGGTAGGGGTATTCGTCGTAAATCCAGACTTCCAAACCAAGCTTTTTGGCTTCCTCGACAGCTAAGGCGGCCTTTTCGAAAAAGGGTTTGGAGAGATAGGGCACGGTCAGCCCCTGCCGGGGATGGATGAAAAAGCCGCGTATGCCCTTGTCGTGCATATCCCGAATCTGGCGGCGGATTTCGTCGTTTTCCATGTCGCCGTTCCAAAACCAGAACGGCTGAATGCCGTATTGCAGCGGCATTGGGTCGCCCCCTTACTTTTCTGAGGTTTTGAGCACTACCCGCACCAGTTCCGGCGGGTTAAAGACGCGGGGCACGGAAATGGCGTTGCCCAGCCCCCGACCGACAATGAGCACCGTGCCGTTTTCTTCGTACCGGCCGGCGGTGTATTTGGGGAACCACTCCCGGGTGGGGGAGATGAGCCCCGCAATATAGGGAATCCGCACCTGCCCGCCGTGCAGATGGCCGGCCAGAATCAGGTCAAACCCCTTGCCGGACACGGCGGGAAACAGATTGGCCCTATGCATCAGCAGCAGGTTGAATTTCCCGTTCGCCGGTTCCACGGCGATGCCGTTTTCCTGCACGTAGGCCAAATCGCCCCGGTTCCAGACGGGCGGGTCATCCGCCCCGTGCAGGGCGATGGCGGCGCCGCCGCGGGTGATTTCGACGCTTTCGTCAGTCAGCATGACAACGCCGGCGGCTTTGTAGATTTCCTGCAGCTTTCGAAAATCGCTTCGGGAAAGCCAGCGGTCATGGTTGCCCCAGACGGAGTAGACCGGGTACTTTTCGGTTAGCCCTTTCACCAGTTCTTCCACCGGCTCAAAGTCCAGGATGTTCTCGTCGATAATGTCTCCGGTGAGAACGATGATGTCGGGCGAAAGTTTGTCCACCCGGGCCAATAGGTCTTTCTGCTGCTCGCCGAAGCGGGCGCAGTGCAAATCCGTAATCTGCACAATGGTAAACCCGTCGAACTCGGCGGGCAGGGTGTCGCTTGTTACGGTATAGCTGTTGACCACCAGCCGGGGGTCAAAGGCGAAAAAGAGGAACAGCCCCAGCCCCAAAAGCCAGACGAGAAACGATTTGCTTTTTTTTGCTTTTTTCCGCAAAGTTTAAACCTCCCAACCAGCCAGG
>JAKPBM010000197.1 GCA_029778935.1 Bacillota bacterium
CCGCGCCGCCGTCCAGCATGACGGAGGCCTCGTACGGGTCCGGCGACGGGATACGCACCAGCGGCGCTATGTTGGCCGCGGCAAAGTACCGGCAGAGGAAGGAAATCGTCGTCCGCTCGGCCTCGATGTGCTCCGTGTCGATGAATATATAGTCCATGCCCAGACCAGAAATTACCTCGGCGAACTTCGGCGAGCGGGAAACCAGCATCATGCCGTAGACTTTCCGGCCATCTTTCAGGGCTTTTTGAAATTCGATTCCGTTCATACGCTCCTCCTTACAGGCCGTTGACGACGTTTGTGGGCTTGCCCGCAAGGAACGCGGCGATGTTGTCCCCGGCGATTTTCATCAGGCGGCGGCGGGCTTCCAGCGTCGCCCAGGCAATATGGGGCGTGATGATTGCGTTTTTGGCGGAAAGCAGCGGGTTGTCCGCCGTGGGCGGCTCTTTGGAAAGCACGTCCAAACCGGCGCCGGCGATACGGCCTTCGTTCAGCGCTTTGGCCAGCGCTTCCTCGTCCACCAGCGGGCCGCGGGCAGTGTTAATCAAAAACGCCGTTTTCTTCATCAGCGCGATGCGCTCGGCGTTGATGATGCCCCGGGTTTCCGGCGTAAGCGGGCAGTGCAGGCTCACCACGTCCGACTCGGCCAGAAGCTCTTCCAGCGAGCAGAAGCGGAAGTCTTCAAAAGGCAGCGGGTCTTTCGGCCGGGGGTTGTAGGCGAGGATTTTCATGCCGAAGGCGTGGGCCAGCTCCGCCGTGCGGCGGCCGATGGCGCCGAAGCCCACCACGCCGAAAGTTTTCCCCGCCAGCTCCACCAGCGGCGTCGTCCAGTAGCAGTAGTCCCGGGCGCGGACCCAGTCCCCCTGCCGCACGGAGTCGCTGTGGCAGCCGGCATGGTGGCAAAGCTCCAAAAGCAGCGCCATGGCAAACTGGGCAACAGCGTCGGTGCCGTAGGAGGGCACGTTGGTCACGGGAATGCCCCGCTCGCGCGCCGCATCCGTGTCCACGATGTTGTAGCCGGTGGCCAGCACGCCGATGTACTTCAGCTTCGGCAAGGAGAAGATGATGTCCCGGTTTAAAACGGTCTTGTTGGTCAGCAGAATATCCGCGTCTTTGGCGCGCTCCAGCGTAAGCTCTTTCGGCGTGCGGTCGTATATCACCGTTTCGCCGTGGGTTTCAATCGGCGTCCACGGGTTTTCTTCCGGATTGGGGCTTAAGGCGTAACCGTCCAGCACAACGATTTTCATAGGTTTCATCCTTTCGGGGTTAGATTTTTACGCAGTATTCTTTGAGCAGGCTGACATACAGCCTGTAGTTCTCGATAGACACATCCGGCGGCGTCTGGTGGTCGACGCTGGGAATGTACCCGCCGGAGCGCATGACGGGCAGAATCCGCTCAAACTCCGCCCGCATGGCCGCTTCCCCGTGCTTCATGGTCATCTTGTCAAAACCTCCGACCATGAGAAACCGGGGGTACTTGCGCCGGATTTCGGCAATGTCGGTGCCCGCCTGCCGTTCCAGCGGCAGGATGCCTTCGATGCCGGCTTCCATGAGCCAGGGAATCATGCTTTCCACGTTGCCGTCCGAGTCCACCAGCACGGTCACACCCCGCTCTTTGAGGGCGGGCACGATTTGCTGGTAATAGGGCAGCATAAACTCGTCAAAGGCGGCTTTGGAAATCATCGGCCCGTTGTTGTAGGACATGTCTTCGGCAAAGGTCATAAAGTCGGGGGTCACAATCTCGCAGAACTCCTCAACGGCGGCCAGCTGCCACTGCACTAAATCCTGGCAGATGCAGTGGTACAGCTCCGGCTGGTCGTAGAAGGAGTAGAGGTGTTCTTCGATGCCAAACAGGACCCGCGGGAACCAGAAAAAGCCCTCCAGCGTAATCCAGACGGCCGCGTCCCCCTGCTCCTGTAAGGGTTTGACTTCCCGCAGCCGGGCGGCATACCCTTTCACAACGTCGGGGTTAAAAAGGTACGGCCGCAAGCGCTCGTAATCGTCCATGGTGCTGATCCAGCCGCCGTTTGGCCGTTCCGGCGGCAGCTTGTGCCGCAAAAGGGAGTGCAGCCAGAACTGCCGGTGGTCGTCCAGCCCGAAAAAGGCAAAGGGATAGGCGTCTTTCGGCATTCCTTCCGCCTGCCACCGGGCCAGGGTTTTGTCCCACCAGGTGGCCCATTCGATATGGGGAAGCCGGTCCACCGGCCGGAAATGGAATACGTTTCGGATACGCTCGCGGTTTGTCACGGGTTTGCCCCCTCCCGTTTCCATCTTCTGGGTCTATTGTAACACAAACGGGAAGCCAAGTCGATACGAAAAGAAGCATTCCCCGCACCTTGCGGGAGAATGCTTCTTTTTTACTTTCTTCGCAAAAGCTTGTCCGCGCAGGCGGCAAAGTCGCCTGTCGGGACCTGGCAGGCGCCGTTTTCGCAAAGGTAATAAGCCGTTCCCTGCTCTAACAGGGGGTAATTGGCCGTAAACGGCGCGATTTTGGCCAATTTCTCCGCGTTTTGCCGCGTTTTAACAAGGACGGTCAGATTTGGAACCGCCCGTCGGGCGAGAATATCCAGCAGTTCCGGCGGAGCGCCCTCCCCCGCCGTTACGCAGACCAGCTCATAGGACGGATATACCGCTTTCGCGATGGCAAGCAGCGCGAAGGCGTGCCCGGCGGGGTAGTCTTTTGCGTCGCCGGCGAGGAAACGAAGCTGCCGGTCGGCGATTTTCTGCCATTGGGCCTTGCCTGTGAGCTTGGCGAGCCGCATGAGCACGTCCGCCGCCACGGCGTTTCCGGAAGGAATCGCCCCGTCGTAGGTCTCCTTGGGGCGGGCGATGAGCTGTTCGGTTTCTTGGGAGTAGAGAAAGAAGCCGCCGTGTTCGTCGTCCCAGAAGTGGTGCAGCATCCTCTCGCAGACCGCAGCCGCTTCCGTAAGGTACTCCGTTTCGAAAGCAACCTGGTACATTTCCAGCAAAGCATAGGCGTAAAAGGCGTAGTCGTCCAGCTGGCCGTCGACGGCCGCCTCCCCTTCCCGCCAGCGCAGCTTGAGGTTGCCCTGTTCGTCCCGCATGTGCTTTTGGAGGAAGCGGCGGGCTTTCTTTGCCTGCTCCCAGTAGGCCGGCTCGCCCAGTATGCGCGCGGCTTTGGCAAACGCCGCTATCATCAGCGCGTTCCAGGAGGCGAGCACCTTGTCGTCCTTGTGCAGGTGTGTGCGCTGGCGGCGGTAAGCGAGCAATTTTGCGGAAAGCTCGGCGATTTCCGGCGGCGTTTCTTCGTATCGGGGGTTGTGCAGCAGGTTCAGGATGTTCTTGCCTTCGAAGTTACCTTTATCCGTCACGTGGAACCAGTCGCACAAGCGGTTTCCGTCCGCTTCTCCCAGAACCTGCAGGATTTCCTGCCGCGTGAACACATAGAACTTGCCTTCCTCCCCGTCGCTGTCGGCGTCCTGCCCGGAGAAGAAGCCGCCTTCCTCGTCGGTCAGCTCGTTTGCGACGTAGGCAAGGGTGCGCTGCGCCACCATGCGGTAGAAGGGGCTGCCCGTGATCTGGTACGCGTCCAGATAGGCAAGCACCAGCAGGGCGTTGTCGTAGAGCATTTTCTCAAAGTGGGGCACAAGCCACTTTTCGTCGGTGGAATACCGGGAAAACCCGCCGCCCAGGTGGTCGAAAATGCCGCCGCGGTACATCTGGCGCAAGGTGTGCTCGGCCATTTGCAGGGCCTTTTCGTCGTTTTCCAACAGGGATACCTGCATCAACAGCAGCAGGTTATGCGGCGTCGGGAATTTGGGCGCGTTTCCAAAGCCGCCCCACCGGCTGTCGTAGTACCGCTTGAAAAGGTACACGGCTTGGGAAATCAGCTCCCTGTCCGGCTCGCCGGCAGCAAACGTCTGGCGGGCAAGGTAGCCCGCGATTTCGTTGCCTTTGGAAAGGAGGGTTTCGCGGTCGGTGTCCCACAGG
>JAKPBM010000236.1 GCA_029778935.1 Bacillota bacterium
GTAAGGCCGTCGAAGTGCTTAATCAGCCCGCGCAGGGTGTTGCCGTGGGCGGCGATGAGGATACGCTTGCCGGCAAGCATCTGGGGCTTGATAACCTCCTCCCAGTAAGGCACCACCCGCTGCACCGTGTCCTTCAGGCTTTCGGTCGCCGGGCAGAGTTCTTTGGGAAGGCTCGCGTACCGCGGGTCGTTCTGGGGCATCCGCGGGTCGTCCTCCGCCAGCGCCGGAGGCGCGATGTCGTAGCTTCTGCGCCAGATGTGCACCTGCTCGTCGCCGTACTTGGCCGCCGTTTCCGCCTTGTTCAGCCCCTGCAGGGCGCCGTAGTGCCGCTCGTTTAGGCGGTAGTCCTTGATTTCGGGAATGTACAGAAGGTCCATTTCCTCCAAAACAAGGTGCAGCGTCTGAATCGCCCGGGACAAAACGGAAACATAGGCCATATCAAAGGTGTAGCCCCGCTCTTTGAGCAGCCGGCCGGCGGCTTTCGCCTCCTCTATGCCTTTTTCGCTGAGTTTTACGTCCGTCCAGCCGGTAAACCGGTTTTCCAGGTTCCATTGGCTCTGTCCGTGCCGAATCATGACCAGTGTATGCATAAAATTACTTCCTTTCTTGATTGTCTCCTGATTTAGTATAGTATATTTGCCGCCCCCGCACAATCTCCATTATCCATAAAAGTTCCGCAAAATCGGGCCGGCAAACTTCCATATTTTACTTGCTTTCCCTTTCCGCCTTCGTTATACTGAAATCAACATATTAACATGAGGTGAAATCGCATGAGCAACGCTTTCTCCGGGCCTTTTGACATTATCGTGCAGGCGGGCCAGTCCAACGCCGAAGGCTGCGGGCTGGGTCCTGCGGCGGAGCCGTATGTTCCTACCGAGCAAATCCTCTACCTGAATAAAGACCTTTCCATAAGCGTCGCGGCGGAGCGGGATGTGGGCGGCGCCCTATGGTCCGACTTTTCGCTGTTTTTCGCGAGAGAATACGTCCGTTCCGGCAAACTGGCGCCTTCCCGCAAGGTGCTGATTCTGCGCACGGCCGTAGGCGGCACGGGCTTTTCGGACAAGCGCTGGGGCATGACCGACGATCTGTTTTTG
Organism: Bacillota bacterium; assembly: GCA_029778935.1. GTDB lineage: Bacteria > Bacillota > Clostridia > Oscillospirales > QAMX01 > DUUG01. Next base: position 1,095 of record JAKPBM010000236.1, read on the forward strand.
AAAATGGTGGAGATGATCCGCCACGCCAAAACCCTCCACGAGGACAGCCGCTTTGTGGCCTTCTTGTGGCATCAGGGCGAAACGGACGCCATTTTGAACGCTACATACGAAACCCACTATAAAAACCTGTCCGGCTTAATCGACGCCGTGCGCGCCGAAACGGGCGTGGAGAACCTGCCCTTTGTGGCCGGCGACTTTGTGCAGCACTGGAAAAAGCAGAATCTCGCCATCTGCGAGCCGGTCGTAACGGCCATCCGCCACGTCTGCCGCGACAAGGGCGGCCAATTTGTGGAAACGGAAGATCTGGCCTCCAACGACCAGTCCGTGGGCAACGGCGATATTATCCACTTCTCCACCGCCTCCCTGGAAACCCTCGGCAAGCGGTATTTTGAAGCCATTTTCGGCTAAACTTTAGAAGACCCTTTTTGAAAGGAAGAACCCCATGACCCGTGACGAACAGTTCATGCGCCTGGCCCTGGCGGAAGCGCAAAAGGCCGCCGAAAACGGCGAAGTACCCGTGGGATGCGTGATCGTGTACAAAGACCAGGTCATCGCCGCCGGAAGAAACCGCCGGGAAAAGGGCAAAAGCGCGCTGGCCCATGCGGAAATCGCGGCCATCCGCCGGGCCTGCCGGGTTTTGGGCGGCTGGCGTTTATGGGAGTGCGAGCTGTACGTGACGCTGGAACCCTGCCCCATGTGCGCCGGGGCGATTTTAAACGCCCGCATCCCCAGAGTGGTGTACGGCGCGGCAGACGAAAAGGCCGGGGCTATGGGAAGCGTGTTCGACCTCTTTTCCTTTCCGCTGAACCATAAGCCCGAGGTCGTTTCCGGGGTCTGCGCCGGGGAGAGCAGGGCGCTGCTCCAGGCGTTTTTTGAGAAACTCCGCCAACGGCCGAAGAAAAAGTGGAATAAGAATACGCAACCGCCGGAGCAAACATAAGCGCGGCGCCGCATGGGCAAAACGCCGGCGGCAAAGTCAGCCTATGCAAAACGGGCACCTTGCAAGGTGCCCGTTTTTTATTCTCCTTCTTTGCGCAGAACAGGATATGGGGCATGTCCACGCCCCGGTAGTGCTTGACCCAAGTGTCCACCGGCGTCATGCCGTTGCGCCGCACCACATTCTGCGACGGAAGATTCGTATCCCGGATAATCGAGTACACTTCCTCGGCCCCCAGCGTATCAAAAGCATACTCCTTGCACGCTTGCGCCGCTTCCGTGGCGTAGCCCTTGTGCCAGTGGGCCTTATGGAACATGTACCCGACTTCAAGCACTTCCCTGTCCTTCCACTTTTGCAAAGAAAGCCCGCACTGGCCGGCAAGTTCGCCCGTTTCCTTTAGAATCACCGCCCAAAGGCCAAAGCCCCGCTCGTCGTACCGCTCCATCTGCTTGTCCAGCCACGTGCGCACTTCGTCGGCGGAAAAGGGGCCGTTGTAGGCGTACATAACTTCCTCGTCCTGCATCATGGCGCAGAGGGCGTCAAAGTCCCCCGGTTCCAGTCTTCTTAAGTACAGCCGTTCCGTTTCCAAAACCACGTTTTTCTTTTCCACTTTGCACCTCAAATAAAAAAGGAAAGGCCAAAACCCTTCCTTTTGCTATCCAAACAGCTTGCTTAACCGCTTTTCCAGATAGAAAAGCAGCTTTGACAGGCCGAAATCGTACACCAAAAACACGGCTATCCCCGCCGCCGCCAATACGGGGTACGACACAGGCAGTTCCGGCAGGGTAAAAAACGCCTGCAGCAGCCAGACGCACGCCGCAAACGACGCCAAAAACAGCCCGATTTTAATTACCCACTCCCAAAGGGGCTTTGCCCGCTCGGCCAAAGCTTTGGCAAGGGGGTACGGGCCGAAAAACAGGGCGTAGGAGAGTGCCAGCGTCTTGTCGGGCAGCAGCGTCAGCGCCAGCGCCGACGACGCCAGCCAAAGCAGTATTGCCTGCCGCTTGCCCAGCATGAGCACGCACACGCCTGTGCACACCCCCGCCACCGCGGCAATGCCCAGGGTCGCCGTGGGCACGACGGCGCCGAGGGCCAGAATCCCCACGGCCAAAGCGGTCAACACCGCCGTCTGCGCCAGTTTCTTCGCCATACGGCTCACCTAGCAGCAGGGGATCAGGTCGCCGCCCATGCACTCGCAGCAGCAGTCGGCGCACAGTAGGGTCGAGCACACGTCGCAGGGGCCTACGTCCACGCCCCCGCCCCGCTGGCGGTAGACCGAGCGCGACTGCTCCAGCCGGTCCAGCGCCGCCCGGTACTCGGCGTTATCGGGCGCCATAGCGCAGGCCCGGGCGTAATGCTCCCTCGCCTGGGCCAGCCAGCCCCGCTGGTAATACACGCAGCCCATAAGAAAATACCACTCCGCGTCCCGCAGGCTCATCTGCAGTAAAAGCTGCTCGGCTAAAATGTAGTTCCCGACGGAGATGCAGTTGCGGATGGCGGCGTACTGCTCACGGCTGTCCTGCCGGGCGGTGGTGTCGTAGCCCTGGGACTTGCCGCTCTGCTGCCGCTGCTTTGTGATCTCGTCGTAGGCCATGTTGATCTGCTTCATTTTTTCCGCGGCCAGGTCCGCCAGGGGGTTGTTTACGAAGTTGTCGGGGTGGTATTTCTTCGCAAGCTCCCGGTAGGCCCTGCGGATTTCCTCGTCGCTCGCCTCAGGCGAAACGCCCAGTACTTCATAGGGATTCATAGGCTTGTCTCTCTTTCCGACTCGCGTCAAATTCTCCGTCAAAAGGCAGGTACCAGTACAGCGCCGTTTCCGTTTTATATGGCGTATTATGGTACAGCATCGTATCCGCGCCGCAAAGTATAAACCCACATTTGCTGTACAGCCGGCAGGCGGCCAGGTTGTTGTCCTGGGTTTCCAGCGTAAGCCCTTTCATACCGGCCTTTTTCGCCCATTCGACAGCGGCCTGCATCAGCGCCCTGCCGACACCTTTCTTTCGGAAGGGGGGGTTGACGGCCACATCCTCCACCAGGGCAAACCCGTCCCAGTAGCGGCTCACCCGGATCCGCCCGGCGCATTGGCCGTCCACGTAGGCCAGAAACGCGGCTTTTCTCGGGTTGTCCACGTATTTGGCAAAGTCCACTTTTTCATCGGGGTAGCACTTTTCGTACGGCTGCGAATACAGTTCTTCCGTCCACGTCCACCGGCCGTCCGCAAAGACCGGCACCAGCCGGCCGAACACAATAAACGGCTCGTGCCGCCCGTCCGCGTCGCCCAGATTCTCCTGCGAAAGGGGGACAACGCTGATATTCTTCACCGTTTCCGCCGTGGCTTTCTCCATCATAGCACCAAGCAACTCCCTTTGTATATCTGTATCTGTATACGTTTCCGTTCCC
>JAKPBM010000237.1 GCA_029778935.1 Bacillota bacterium
TTAAGGCCGGGCGGCGCTTGTGCTCCGTCTTGGCGTGGGCGGACTGGATTTTGGCGACCACTTCCGGCTCGCCTTCGCCGGTCAGGATAAACCTATCCAGCTCGGCGTACGTAAGGCCCATGTCCTGCTCGTCCGTCTGCCCTTCAAACAGGGCGGCGGAAGGGGCTTTCGTCAGAAACGCTTCCGGCGCGTTCAAAAAGCGCAAAAACTCGTACACTTCCGTCACCGTCAGGTCGGCGATGGGGTTGATGTCGCAGCCGCCGTCACCGTACTTAGTGAAATAGCCCATGTAGATTTCGCTGCGGTTGCCTGTGCCGGCCACCAGCAGGTTTTCGCTGGCCGCCACGGCGTACAGCGTCGTCATGCGCAGGCGGGGACCGATGTTGGCCAGCGCCATGGCCGTCGGCTGAACCGACTTGCTCACTTCGTCCACGAGAGCCTGCTTGACCGGCGTTAAATCCACGGTGATCGTGCGGATGTCAAACTGTCTAGCCAGCTCCAGCGCGTCCACCGTATCCTCCTCGTAGTTCCGGCGGGACTGGCAGGGCATGATGACGCCCACGGTGTTCTCGCAGGCGAGTTTGCACAAGATGCCCACCAAAGCGCTGTCCTTGCCGCCGCTGCTGCCGAACACGACGCCTTTGGCGCCGGCTTTCGCCACCGCTTCGCGGATAAAGGCGACCCGCTTGTCCCGTTCCAACGCGTAATCTCTCAGCATATGCATATCCCTTCTTGCTATTCCTTGGCATTTTCTTAATCATACCACAATTTTCGCGCCAATGAAAGGGGACGGGCGGCGGCTTGCCCGCCCTTTGGTGGAACGAAACAGGAAAATGCGGTTTTGGTAAGATTTCCGGCTGGATATTGCACAAAAACGCCCAAACGGCATTGACAACCGTACCCATATCCCCTATAATTCTCCCATACGCAGCCAAACGCTGAGGGATTTCCTTGGCGTTTTTGCTTTATGGCACTCTTGGCACAGAGTGAGAGGAGATATTGGCATGAGAAACCCATTGGACGATTTCGGTTGTCTGGTGTTTGACGACCGGGCCATGCGCGAACGGCTGCCCCGGGAAACGTACAAGGCGTTGCAGCGCACCATCCGGGAAGGAAAACGCATCGACCCTTCCATCGCCGGCATTGTGGCTAACGCCATGAAGGACTGGGCCATCGAAAAAGGCGTAACCCACTACACCCACTGGTTCCAGCCCATGACGGGTATTACGGCGGAAAAGCACGACAGCTTCCTAAGCCCCGACGCCGACGGCGACATCATCATGAAGTTTTCCGGCAAAGAGCTGATCCAGGGCGAGCCCGACGCTTCCAGCTTCCCCTCCGGCGGCCTGCGTGCCACCTTTGAAGCCCGGGGCTATACCGCCTGGGACCCCACCTCCTACGCCTTTATTAAGGAAGGCACCCTTTGCATCCCCACCGCCTTCTGCTCTTACGACGGACAGGCTTTGGATATGAAAACGCCGCTGCTCCGCTCCATGGACAGCCTGAACCGGCAGGCCCTGCGCGTGCTCCGCCTGCTGGGCGACACGGAGACCGAGCGGGTCATCACCACCACCGGCGCCGAGCAGGAGTATTTCCTGTTAGATAAGGAAATCTACAAAAAGCGCCGGGACCTGGTGTTCTGCGGCCGCACTTTGTTTGGCGCCAAGCCCGCCAAGGGCCAGGAGCTGGAAGACCACTACTTCGGCGCCATCCGGCCCCGGGTGCAGGCCTTTATGCGGGAATTAAACCACGAGCTTTGGAAGCTCGGCGTGCTGGCCAAAACAGAGCACAACGAAACCTCCCCGTCCCAGCACGAGCTGGCGCCCATCTACACCACCACCAACATCGCCGTGGACCACAACCAGCTGACCATGGAAATGATGAAAAAGGTGGCGGAAAAGCACGATTTGGTCTGTCTGCTCCATGAAAAGCCCTTCGCCTGGGTCAACGGCTCCGGCAAGCACAACAACTGGTCCCTTTCCACGGATAAGGGCGAAAACCTGCTGGACCCCGGCGATAACCCCGCCGAAAACATGCGGTTTTTGCTCTTTCTGGCTGCCATCATCGCCGCTGTGGATGAGTATCAGGACCTTCTGCGCATCTCCGTCGCCTCTGCGGGCAACGACCACCGCCTGGGCGGCTACGAAGCGCCGCCGGCGATTGTGTCCATCTACTTAGGCTCCGAACTGACCGCCATTTTGGAAGCGCTGGAGTGCGGTTCCCCCTGCAACCCGGCGGTGCGCCAGATGCAGATGCTGGCGGAAACCCTGCCGGCCTTTGCCAAGGACACCACCGACCGCAACCGCACCTCGCCGTTTGCCTTTACGGGCAACAAATTCGAGTTCCGCATGCCCGGCGCTTCCGCGTCGGTGGCCATGCCGAACATCGTTTTAAACACCATCGTGGCGGAAAAACTCTCCCAGTTTGCCGACCGGCTCGAAAAGGAAGAGGACGTGGAAGCCGCCCTGCCGACGCTTATCTGCGAAACGGTCAAAGCCCACCGGCGGATTCTCTTTAACGGCAACAACTATTCGGAAGAATGGGTGCAGGAAGCGGCCCGCCGGGGCCTTTTGAACCTGGCCACCACGGTGGACGCCCTGCCCTACCTCCTTGCGCCGAAAAACATCGCTTTGTTTGAAAAACAGCAGGTGTTCTCCGAGGACGAAGTGCGCTCCCGCTACGAAATCCTGCTGGAAAACTACAAAAAGACGCTGCACATCGAAGCGCTCACCATGCTGGAAATGGCGAAAACCCAGATTCTGCCGGCGGCGTCCTGCTTTGCCGGGCAGGTGGCCGATAACGTGGCGAGAAAGCGCGCCGTCTGCCCGGTGGCGTGCAAGGCCGAAGAGGCGCTGATTGTGCGCCTGTCGGAGCTGACCGACGCCCTGTCGGACAGAATCGCCGCGCTGGAGCAGGCGCTTTCCGACGTCAGCCGGGCCGAGGCGGATGCGCTGGCGGCCGCCCTTTCCTACCGGGACAAAGTCAAGCCCGCCATGGAAGCGCTGCGAGCCGTGGCGGACGAAATTGAGCCGCTGGTGGCCAAAGACGCCTGGCCGTTCCCGACGTACAGCGATTTGCTGTTCAGCGTGTAATTGGGGCAATTGACCGACGAAGCGGGCTGCCGGACATAAATTTCCACCCCGCCCGTTTTCATGGGCGCTGCAACGGCTGCCCCGCCCTGCCCGTCGCATACATGCCGCGCGCCTGCCCCCATCGGTTTGCCCGGGATGCGCATAAACTGCGAAAAACCGATGTGGTGCACTTTGGCTTCCGTGTGCCGGGATCCGCTGACCCCCTATCACTTCCCGCCCGCGCATGCATGCCGGATGCTTTCGGCTGTATCCAAAAAGCGTGAAAACCAATAGGCACTCTGCGCCAAAATCCGCGCAGAGTGCCTTGCTTTACGTCCGTTTGGGCCGGCCTATTCTTCCTGCACCCGCATTGGGGGCGCACGCCGTTTCGTTCAGCGCGGGGGGAATAAAAATGAGATGTCACAGCCGGCCTGCCTTGACTTTTATAAATTTATCTATATACTATACTATAGTCATTATGTCAAAAAAATTAACAAGTAAAGCTGAGGAAGTTACATGGTCAAACATAACGCCAAAGGGGTCAGGATAGCGGCAGCACTGTTATTGGTCTTCTTGTTTCAACAGATTTGCAGCAAAGCCGGCAGTTTTGCGGCGGATATTTTCGATTACAGCTCCATTGATACACACAATGTCTTTGCTTGGATTTCTGTACACCACATTGTGCAGACTTTGCTTGCTTTGGTACCTGTTGCCGTCCTTTCAAAAACCTATGGCATCAATTTTGGCTTCCATTTGGGCGATAAAAAAACAGGTGTGAAATATGTTAAGATTTTCACAGCCGCCATGTTCGCTTATTACACTGTTTTATCTGTCATAACCTATTTCAGCAATCAGACTATCCAATACGATTATCCGTTGACCGCGGCAAACGTACTAGGCTACATGGGATTTCAGCTTTTCCTGTCAGGCCCTTCCGAAGAAATTTTGTTCCGCGCCCTGCCGATTTCCATTATTGCCCGTTTCATTCCATCAAAACAAGATTTTCAGGAAGCAAAGTTCCCTATCACATGGGCAACTGTTATTTCCGCAATATTCTTTGCTCTTGCACATATCAAATGGACGCTAAACCCGTTTACGGCAAGTTTTGATTCCATGCAATTGCTGTTTTCGTTATTCTTAGGAATACTGTATGGTATTGTATACCAGAAAACCAAAAGCGTAATATATCCGATGATAATGCATAGCCTAACTAACGTGACAGTGGTTGGGGCCGGATACGTATTATCCATGCTGAAGTAGCCCGTCTTCGAATGCCCTGTTCTCTTCTTCCTTCGTGATAAAATTAAGGCTTGACAAATGGACAACTTTCCTGTATAATCTAACACGTTGGTTCGACCAGCAGCAAAACACGGCGGCATAGCTCAGTTGGCTAGAGCATTCGGTTCATACCCGAAGTGTCGTTGGTTCGAATCCGACTGCCGCTACCAAGGACGGTTTCGTCCTGATGATAGGAAATGACCGGAGGGGTATTTCCTATCCTCTTCGCCGGCTCAATAGAGCCGGAGATGTGGCCCGTTGGTCAAGTGGTTAAGACACCGCCCTTTCACGGCGGTAACAGGGGTTCGACTCCCCTACGGGTCACCACATGGAGGCATAGCTCAGCTGGTAGAGCGTCCGTCTCACACGCGGGAGGTCGCAGATTCGAGTTCTGCTGTCTCCACCATGCAGAAAACGCCGGAAACGTAAGTTTCCGGCGTTTTTTCATTTTCCGCCGGATTTGCCCTGGGAAAGCCCGGTCTGGTTTGTTGAAGTTTCTCTGCACTCCCCTTCGTATGCTCCTCCGCAGGGGGGCCGCGGTATTTTCCCCAGGTTCTCCTTCACACAGAATTTCCTTATCTCTGCACAAATTCACCGCCAAGGATACTGCATACGTTCCTGCGTTTGATTTCCCCGCACAGGTTCCCCGCATTCCCCTCAATTGGCTACATGCACAGAATCTTTCGCCTTGGTTTCTCCGCACCGGCTCTGCCATGCCCGCAAGCCCGCACCTCATTGGCGACGCCGGGCCGGACATAGCAAAACCCCAACTACCCACAACGGGCGGCCGGAACCGCTCTCCCACAGAAGTTCGCTATGAATCACACCTGTTACGCTCCGCGGAAACGGCACGGCGCTAAAACCAAGCCTATGCCAACTTCGCGACGCACGCAATCATCTTTGCATCCGGAGAAAACGGGCAAACTCTGCCGCATCTCCGGCCGAGTCGTGTCCTGAAACGCGGCGGATGATACGCACAGGCAAGCCGTACCGTTTGCCCGCAAAAACTTCTCAATCCCATTGTCCGTCCGGCGAAAATTGTGGTGTTATCCGCAGCGGCAACGCCGCCACCAGCGGCCGGTCCGTCTTTGCCGCCCCCTATGGTATAGACGCGGCTTAGACAATCCACTGCAAAGCCCCTTCCGCCTCATCCCCTTCCCCGGTTTGTCTCACATTCCCCCGCTGCGGCATAGAATGTAGAGAGCTCCTTTCGGAGACTTACACAAAGGGGGACTAGTATGCTCTGGCTTCTTTTTTTGCTTGGTCTCGGCGCATGTAAATGCGGCCGTTTTGACGATGACAGAAGATGCCCTCGCCGCTGCTGCGGGCGTGACGATGACAACGGTATCGGCGGCATAGGAGACTATGGACGCAGCAACCGCTGCTGCCGCAGATCCAGATAACAAAAAACGGCCTGCTTTCGGCAGGCCGTTTCTATTTATGGTACAATAAAATAAATTTCCGTTTGCCTGTTAAGTTTTCCCAGGCTCCGTTGTATTATCTTCAGAACATGGCAGGAGGTGGCAGACGTGCCGCAAGGCTGCGATCTCACCGAAATATACGACCGCTACGGCCCTATGCTCTTCCGGCTTTGCTTTCTTCGGCTGCAGTCGAAGGAAGACGCGGAAGACGCCGTGCAGAGCGTGTTTTTGAAACTCCTTTGCGAGGAAAAATCCTTTGAAAGCGACGAACATCTGCGATTCTGGCTCGTCCGGGTGGCGATAAACACCTGCCACAACGCGGAAAAAAGTGCCTTCCGGCGCAAAACCGTCGGCCCGGAGGCGCTGGAAGACCTGTCCGTCACCGACGAAATGCACGTGCAAACCCTGTTGGACCTGTTTTCCCTGCCCGCCAAGTACCGGGAGGTGCTGTATCTGCACTACTACGCGGGATACTCCGCCGCGGAGATTGCCAGGCTGCTCAAAACCACGGAAGCGGCCGTGTTCATGCGCCTGTCCCGGGCGCGAAAGCAGCTGAAACTGGCCCTGAAGGAGGATGCGTCATGACCGTACATGAA
>JAKPBM010000267.1 GCA_029778935.1 Bacillota bacterium
ACGGCTGATTTTGCCCAGTGCGTTGTCCAGCGGCCGTATATCGCCGCCGTGGGCGCGTATGTCGACGTGCTGGAGCCGGACACAACGTACTTTTGGCGCGTCACTGCCCGAAATGTGGCGGGGGAAACGGTAACGTCCGAGGTGTTTTCCTTTACGACGGGCAAAGCCGAAGCGCTTACGCCGAAAATCCTCACCTTCTCCTACAAGGCGGGCGACCCTGCGCCGGTAAACGGGCAGGCGCTTCGCGTCTACCTGCACCGGCAGCTTATGGCGGAAGTGCCCCTAGCGGCGGGCGGCGACTGGCAGACCTTCTCGCTGGATCTGACGGAAGCCATTGGCTTTAGCAAAACGGCGGGCATCAAAATCTCCCTCTATAAGCCCGGCACGGACGCGGTGGAGTCGGTGCTGTACATCGACGACGTGGCGATGACGGGCAGCCTGGAGCCCTTGGCGGACTTTACGGAGGAAACGGGTTACCTCTGGGGCGAACCCCTGTGGTATGCCAAGCGCAGCCAGAGCCGCTTTGAGGAGGGCATGGTCAAGCTGCGCCATCCGACGCAGCAGGAGGTGCGCATCTACACCTCGTACATTAGCAAGGAAGTAAAGGGCATCGAGTCCAGTTTGGATATCGGTTTTTCGTTCCCGTAATGAATATGCCGGGGAAAGCGGCTGGCTTTCCCCGGCTTTTTGGTTGAGGGATTGCCGTTTGCAGCAGAAACGCAACTAGGGCGGCTACATTGACCGGGTTTGGGGCGCCGTTCCGAGGATACAGTTAGGGGCGTTGCCGTTCCGTAGACCCGGAGGGGGGCGCCAGTGCTACGAAAAACTGTTGGGGCGCCGTCATATCCGTAAACCCGGTTAGGGGCGTTGCCGTTGGAAATTCCTTAGACCCAGTTGGGAGCGCCATCTCCGGTATGGCTTTTCCTGCGAATAAGTCGGCGTTTCTGCGCGAAGCTGTTTAAGCAGGAACCCAGGGCCAAAAGAAGCGCATTCGCCTTCTTTTGCCCGTCGGCATAAGGCCATGAAAAATAAAACGGCGCGCCTGCAAATGGCACACCGTTTTTGCTTTATTCCACTTCCTTACAGACGTCCACCCACTCGGGCCGGCCGCACACCGCTTCCAGCTCGTCCAGCGTCAGCCCGATGGCGCTGTTGGCGCTGCCGCAGGCGGGGTACACAAGGTCGTACCGCTTTAGTGACGCGTCCAGGTAGATTCTTACCCCCGGGTTTACGGCAAAGGGGCACACCCCGCCCACGGGATGCCCGATGAGGGCGACGGCTTCCTCGGGCGAAAGCATCTTCGCTTTTTCCCCGAAGCGGGCTTTGTACTTCTGGTTGTCGATTTTCACATACCCGGCCGCCACAATCAGGATGGGGCCGTCTTTGGTCAGGAACGAAAGGGTTTTGGCAATCCGCCCCGGCTCGCAGCCGATGGCTTTGGCCGCCAGCTCCACCGTGGCGCTGGACACGTCGAAGGTGAGAACGCGGTGCTCCATGCCCCTTTCGGCAAAAAAGGCGCGTACTTCAGCAAGTCCCATAGTATCCTTCCTTTCAGGCAAAGACCCTGACAAGCGCCATATACAAAGCGGTGCCTCCGGCGATGCTAATCAGGGTGTTTTTCTTCCATTTGTGCAAAATATAGACAAACAGCAGCGAGATGCCCTCCGGCGCGCCGTAGGGCGGGGCGGGGGGCCATACGTCTTTCAGCGAGTAGACCACCAGCAGCCCCATCATGGCATAGGGCAGAACGCTTCCCAGCTTCCGCACCCATTGGGGAGGGTCTTTCGTGTCGGGAAACAGCAGAAAGGGCAGTACGCGGGTCACAAGCGTTCCCAGAGCGACGGCCAAAATGGTGATTACGGCCTGGGTATGGCTCATCCTCCCGCACCCCCTTTGGAAAACCGGCTATCCGCCAGGAAAAACAGCAGAATCAGCCCCATGGCCGGCGGCAAAAAGCCGTCCTTCCCGAACAGCACCAGGCTAAGCGCCGCCGCGCCCGCACCGGCCAGCCCCGGGATACGGTGTTTTTTCTCCTCCCAGAGATTTAGAAAGATGACAAAAAACAGCGCCGTCATAACAAACTCGATGCCGCCGGCGTTTAATTGCGTGAGCCTGGATAGCCCCAGGGCCAGAAGGCTTCCGACCAGAGAGCCGGCGACCCAGTAGCTTTGGTTTAACAGGGAGAGGAAAAAATAGAACCTGCCGGAATCGACACCCTCCGGGCAGGCGGCGGAACAGGCAATGGAGAAGGTTTCGTCCGTTAAGGCAAAGACGAGGTAGGGCTTGCATTTGCCCTTGCCCCGGTATTTTTCCAGCATAGACAGGCCATAAAACAGGTGCCGCGCGTTTATCATCAGCGCCATTCCAAGGGCGTACACGGGCTGAAACGCGCCCAGCAGAAGCTGAACGGTCACAAACTGCATGGAACCGGCGTAAATGCACAGACTCATAAGCAGCGAATACCATACGGGAAAGCCCTTGCTTCCCATGAGAAACCCAAAAGAAGTCCCCAGAAACAAGTATCCCGTCAACACGGGTATGGTTAGCGGGAAAGCGGCTGCGAGCGCTTTCCGGTTGGGTGACATAAAAACACCTCGGTATGTACAGACTTAATGTATAATTATACAGCGGTTGCCATATTTGTCAAGCGTTGCCGGAAAGTCTGAACAGGCCGCTGGATGGGGGGAAGAAGAGCGAACCGGCCGTTTTCGCAGAAAAAAACGAAGTTTTGCGCAGATTTGGCGGGGTTTTAAGCTTATCCTGCCGGGATTGCCATGACAATCGGCTTGACTTTTTTACGTCCTTGTGCTACCATAATACTGTTAAATGTGCCGCTGTGACGAAATGGCAGACGTAACGGACTTAAAATCCGTGGGTAGAAATACCGTGCCGGTTCAAGTCCGGCCAGCGGCACCAAAAGCAAAACAGCGAACCGGAAGCCCGGTTCGCTGTTTTTTGCATACCAGCAACGGCCGTATCGCGGCCCTGCCCATAACATGTGCCCTTGCTAAAGCATAGTATGGTAGCGAAAACCAATTAAGAGGGTCAAGTTATGGCTAATATTATATTGCATGTGCAAAAAACAAACACGGATTTTGTGCCCGACGGGCAGAATCTGATTTTCGACCAGGTTATCGTGGAAGAGGGCGTGGCGTACACGCCGGGCACCGGCGAAATCCTTCTTCCGGACGAAGGTATGTATATAGTGGACTGGAACGTCGTCACCCAGTCGGCCACCGGCACGACAAGCGTTTCCTTTAAGCTGGTTTCCGCCGCCGGGGCGGAGTTTTTAAGCAATATGCCGTCCAAAACAGGCAATCTGACCGGCATTGCGACGCTGCAGGCCGAACCCATGACGCAGCTGTCGCTGGTCAACATCTCCAACGGCCCGGTGTACTTTTCCGGTTCCATGGCCGTAAAGGCCAGCCTGCGCATTTTTAAGCTGGATCTGCCGACAGACGACGCCCGCTGCTTTGCGCTGGAACAGTTCGGCTTCGTGCTGGACCAGCTGGTGCAGCTGTACCCCGAAGCGGCCGTTACCATCTTTTCCACCCGTTTGGGGGCTGTTTCCGGCGGACTCCTGGGAGTATACCGGGCGCCGGATGCCAGCGTGCCCATGATGGTCATCGGCGACCCGCCGACGCTGATCAACATCGACAAAATCGTGGCTTTGTACTTCCCTAACAGCGTGTACGACGATTCCATCACGTACCTTACGCCGCCGGACCCGTTCCCGCAGTCCTGCGAGACGGACATTATCAAAAACATTTACAGCTACATTTCCGTCGGCGACAACGTCACCGTGACGGGCGGGCCTTCCGTGTCGGCCACCGGCGATGTGACCAAGAACGAGTACGGCATCATCGTGTTTGCCGACGACACGTCCACCATCTTCGTGTACACGCCGAATGTGTTCTCCGTCACCATCAACGAGGAGGAAAACGGCCTGATGGAACAGCAGGCGGAGCAGGAGGCAAAAGGGAGTTCCATTATCATCAGCGGATTAGGTACAGCCAGTACCCTGCGCCGGCGGCCAAAGCGCCCGCCAGTCCGAACACCGTTTCCATCATGGTATCCACCAGGCCGGGCGGCTGCAGAGCGCTGCCCGGCTGGTGATTTATTGCGGAGCTGCGTTTCTGCCAGCGCTGATGGTCCGTACGGGCCAGGCAGTCCACGGCGAACTCAAGAACCTCGACCACGGTCTGCAGGGCAAGGGAAAAGGAAACGGCAAAAACCAAAACGCCTGCGACTTCCGCCCGGATGAGTTTTTCAGCCAGGGCGGCGCCAAAGCAGAAGAAGAGCACGCCGCAAAGAAAGTGCACCAGCCGGTCCCACCAGACGAGCATGTCGTAAAACTTATACCCCATGCCCAAAAACAGCGCCATAAAGAGAACGGTTTGGTACAAAACCTTCGTAAACGGGCTGAGGCGCATGTCCCCTAGGCCCAGCAGCCATGGCAGAAAGGTGAACGCCAGCGTGACGGCGGCCTGGAGAAGAATGCCGTATCGGCGCCGAAAAACCGCCGGTATGGCTAAAAGGACCACAAGAACCCGGATGCCGTTGGTAAAGTAGTTTGGAAACTCCATATGAAAGCCCTCCGTTTCCTTTAGTATGGCGCGATTTCGGAAATTTAGCCGCTTGGGGGCGCAAGAGGGCGGTTGTTTTCGGTAATATGATGCTTGTGAGTAGTTTGAGACGTAGAATATAGCCATTTTATATTATAACGGCACGGGATGGCGCTGTCCCGTGCCGTTTTTGTGTAAGTTTGGAGCGGCAGAATAAGCCGCAGACTGCGAGGGGGGTGCCTTGCTCCGCGCATTGAAGGGCCGCATTGTGAGGAGACGGCGGCCTGCCGGTTCGTTGGACGGCGGCTTGTCCGCTACGAGGGGGGCGGTTCGCAACCTCCTGTTGATGTGTACGAGGTTTAAGCGCGGTTTCCATTCGGCCGGGGCAACGTATGCCGGATGTATTCCGGAAATTCCTGCGTTTGGCCTGCGGCGGCGCTTCCAGATACCTGCGGCATGCTAAATCAGCAGGTACGCGGCCCCGCCGATGATGCCGGAACCGAGGATGATATAAATCGGGTTCAGCTTCCGTTTCCGAAGGACAAACAGGGCCGCGGCGAATAAGACGCCGGCAACATAGTCAACAGACTGCGGATTGGTCGAAAAGCTGCCTTCTCCCCAGACGGCCAGCAGAAAAATCGACAGCCCGGCGGACGCAATCAGCGCCACAATGGCAGGCCGCAGACCGGACAACACCCCCTGCACAACGGTCAGCCCTTTAAACCGGAAGTAAACCCATGCCAGAAGGGAAACGATGATGCAGGGCGGCAGGATGCAGCCGACCGTTGCGACAATCGCTCCCGGCAAACCGGCGATGCGGATTCCCACAAAAGTGGCGGCGTTGATGGCGATGGGGCCGGGGGTCATCTCCGCAATGGTAATAAGGTCGGAAAACTCCGTAAGTGTGAGCCAATGGTGCAGTTCGACCACCTGGTTTTGAATCAGGGGGATAGCGGCCATGCCGCCGCCAATGCTGAACAGGCCGATTTGAAAGAAGCTCCAAAACAGCTCCAGCAGAATCATGGGCGTTCGCCGTCCTTCCTGGCTTTTTTCCTTTGCAGCAGAACCTTTGCCGCCCCGATTCCCCCGCACGCCAGTATGATATACAGGACGTTCACCTTGAGGAAAAACGTGGCGATAAACGCGCCGGCCATGACAATTACGGATAGGGCGTCCTTTTGCTTCAGAACGCCGCCGCCCAGGTTCCAGACGACGTCCGCAATCACGGCGGCCACGCCGGCCTGCATGCCTTTCAGGACCGCGCTTACCACCGGGTTGCTGCGGAAGGCGGTGTAGAAAAGGGAGATAACTGAAAGGGTGATCAAAGGCGGCAGGACGGTCCCCAGAATGGTTACCAAAGCGCCCCCTATGCCGGCGATGCGGTACCCAAGCAGAAACGCCACATTGACGGCGACGGCCCCGGGGGAGGACTGGGCGATGGCCGTCAGATTCAGCATTTCCTCCTCCGCAATCCAATGCAGCTCATCCACAAATTTCTTTTTCATCAGGGAGATGATGACGTACCCTCCCCCGAAGGTAAAGGCGCTCAGGTAGAAGGCGGATGTGAACAGTTTTCTGTAAACGTGCGTTTTGGCGCTCAAATCCTCCAGCTCCTTAGATGTACTCGGTGGCCGTCAAAGTATAAGATGTTCCAAGCGGGGATGGGGCATTCCGCTTTGACGGGAAAAGATGTGAAAACGGGCGCGGGCCCGCGCGGCGCGGGCCTGCGCCCATCGTTTTGCGCTACGCCTTTC
>JAKPBM010000275.1 GCA_029778935.1 Bacillota bacterium
TATCAATAGGCGTCGGCAGCACGCCCGTTTTTGGCTCGCGGAAGAATATTAAGATTACCACAAGAGAGGACTTGCCCATGGCACAGGAAACAGGCTTTGCCGTCGGACAGGGGTACGACGTGCACAGGCTCGTGGAAGGGCGCAAACTCATTCTCGGCGGCGCCGACATTCCTTTTGAAAAGGGCCTTCTGGGCCACAGCGACGCCGACGTCTTAGCCCACGCGGTGACGGACGCGCTGCTGGGCGCTGCCGGCATGGGGGACATCGGCACGTTGTTCCCCGACACCGATCCGGCCTACAAAGGGGCCGACAGCCTGATGCTTTTGCGCGCCGTGGCGGAGCTGATTTCCGCCAGAGGCTTTCAAATCGGCAACGTGGACGCCACGGTGATTGCCCAGCGGCCAAAACTCGCCCCGTACCGGGAAACCATCGTCGAAAACATGTGCCGCGCGATGGGCATTGAAAAACATCAGTTTAACTTCAAAGCCAAAACGGAGGAAGGTCTTGGCTTTACCGGCGCGGGCGAGGGAATTTCCGCCCAGGCGGTGGCATTGCTTTATAAAATCGGCTCAAAACAGGGATAGAAGGTGCTTTGCATGAAAACGATCAAAGTCGGCATCGTCGGTGCCCGGGGAAGATCCACTTTGGCGGGGTTCCGCGCCATCGAAGGTGTGGAAGTGTCGGCCATCTGCGACTTGAACGAGGAAGTCCTGAACCAGATGGGCGATCTGGCCGGCGTCCCCCAAGAGCGGCGCTTCCGCATCTACGATGACATGCTGGAATGCGACATCGACGCCGTCGTCATCGCCACGCCCATGCAGCTGCATGTGCCCCAGGCCATTGCCGCCATGGAAGCGGGCAAGCACGTTTTGTCGGAAGTGACCGCGGGCGTGACCATGGATGAGCTTTGGTGGCTTATCGAGACGAAGGAGAAGTACAACGTCACCTACATGCTGGCGGAAAACTACTGTTACACGCCGGCGGTGCAGCTGGTAGCCGCCCTTCGTCAGAAGGGGTTCTTCGGCGACCCGTTCTACGCCGAAGGGGAGTATCTCCACGACGTGTCGCACCTTGCCGTTTACGACAACGGCAAAACCTCCTGGCGCAGCTTCTGGCAGCTTGGCAAGCGGGGCAGCTTTTATCCGACCCATTCGGTCGGTCCTGTCATGCTCTGGCTGCCTGACGACAGGATTACGGAAATCTCCTGTTTCGGCACCGGCGGGCAGTTTTTCAAGCCCGAACTGCGGCAGGACGAGCTGACCGTCACCATGTGCCGGCTGGAAAGCGGCGCTCTGGCGAAAATCACCGTCGCCTGCAAAGCGCCCCGCCCGCACAACATGCACGCCTACTTGCTGCAGGGCACCAAAGGCTGCTACGAAGCGCCCAGAGGTTTCGGCGACGACCATAAAATCTGGCTGGAAGGCTTCGGCGACCCCGACAAAACCGAATGGCAGAGCCTTTGGAACTTCAAAGAGCATTTACCCGAGCGGTACAAAAACCCGCCGGAAGCGGCCAAAACAGCCGGCCACCAGGGCGGCGACTTCTTCCTCGTGCAGGACTTTGTCGACGCCATCCGCACCGGCGAAGAGCCGTTCTGCAACGTCTACCGCGCGGCGGAATGGACGGCGGTGGGCCTTTTGAGCGAGCTTTCCGTGCAAAACGGCGGCAGGGCCATCAGCGTGCCCCATTTCCGCAAAAACATGCCCAAAACGGAGCAGATTGTTCGCCTGTAAGGAGTTACATATATGATCGACAAAAGCGTTCCCTTTATCGGCGTTCTCATGGTATGCCAGAACCCTGCCCGGCGGGAAGTCATCCTTCCGGAAGGGTATACGATTATAGGCTATCAGCCCGGCATGGAGGAAACCTGGGCCGAGCTGCAGTATGCATCCGGCCATACAGAAACGGCCGAAAAGGCAAGGGCCATCTTTGAAAGCGAGTTTCTTACGCGGCCGGATTTACTTCCGACCCGCTGCCTGTTTGTATTAAATCCGGAAGGGAAGGCCGCCGCCACGGCGTCCCTTTGGGAAGGCAAGCACCTTGGCGAAACGCTGCCCCGCATCCACTGGGTCTGCACCCGGCCGGAAGAGCGGCGGAAGGGCCTGGCCATGGCGGTGATGTCGCACCTTTTGAACATGGCGGCGAAGCTGGGCGGCCCCGTTTACCTTACAACCCAAACCCAAAGCTGGCCGGCCATCGGCATGTATCTGAAACTGGGCTTTGCGCCGTATATGGGCCCCAAACCGCCCAACTGGAAAGTGCTCACCGGCGGCGATTTTGCCGAAGAAAACGAGCGGGCCTGGAACATCATTTTTGAAAAGCTGGGGAGCGTGAAGTAAAGCCAAAAAGTCAAAACTTTTCGGAAAAGGAGGTATCCTGTGAAGCTGGATCCGAAATTTGCTGAAATTACGCCCAAACTCAAAGAATTGGCGGACCTCTGCCGCAAACATGACTGGATTGACCCGGAACTGTACGCCAAATACGACGTCAAACGCGGGCTGCGGGACATTAACGGCCAGGGCGTTCTGGCGGGGCTGACGGAGATTTCCGAAGTGCGCGCCTTTCAAACCGTCAACGGCGAGCGAATCCCCTGCGAGGGCAAGCTGTTTTACCGCGGGTACGACGTGGAGGAACTGGTGGAAGCCTACCGAAAGGAAAAACGCTTCGGGTTTGAGGAAACGACGTATCTGCTGCTGTTCGGCGAGCTTCCGACCCAAAGCCAGCTGGACGAGTTTTGCGCCATGCTGAGCCAGTACCGCACCCTGCCCACAAGTTTCGTCCGCGACATCATCCTCAAAGCGCCCAGCCGCGATATGATGAACACGCTAGCCCGAAGTGTTCTGACCCTGTACGCCTACGATGCCAACGGCGACGACACGTCGCCCGAAAACGTCCTAAGGCAGTGCCTGCAGCTCATTGCGCTGTTCCCCATGCTCTCCGTCTACGCCTACCAGGCCTACCGGCACTACCACGACGGGCAGAGCCTGTTTATCCATGTGCCCGACCAGAAGCTGTCCACGGCGCAAAACATCCTGCACCTGTTAAGGCCGGACAGCAAGTATTCGCCGCTGGAAGCCGAAGTGCTGGACATCGCGCTGGTGCTCCACGCCGAGCACGGCGGCGGCAACAACTCCACCTTCGCCACCCGGGTTATTACCTCCTCGGGCACGGACACCTACTCTACCATCGCGGCGGCGTTGGGTTCCCTCAAAGGCCCGCGGCACGGCGGCGCCAACCTGCGGGTAATCCAGATGTTCGAGGATTTGAAAGCAAACGTCAAGGACTGGACGGACGACGAGGAAATCTCCGCCTACCTGCTGAAGCTTTTGCGCAAGGAAGCCTTCGACCGCTCGGGCCTCATCTACGGCATGGGCCACGCCGTCTACTCCATTTCCGACCCCCGGGCCAAGGTGTTCAAAAAGTTTGTGCAGGAACTTTCCGCCGAAAAGGCAAAGGACGCCGAGTTCGCCCTCTATGCGAAGGTGGAAGACCTGGCCCCGAAAGTCATCGCCAAAGAGCGGAAAATTTACAAAGGCGTAAGCGCCAACGTGGACTTTTACAGCGGATTTGCCTACAGCCTGCTGGATTTGCCCATGGAGCTGTACACCCCCATCTTCGCCATCGCCCGTATTGCCGGCTGGAGCGCCCACCGGCTGGAGGAAATCATCAACAACGGAAAAATTATACGCCCGGCGTATAAAAGCATATCAACGGAGCGACCGTACGTCAGCCTGGCGGAAAGATAAGGCCCGCCAGGCTTCCTTTGGCCGCTGGAACAGGAGTATTTCCGCATGAGAATTGACGAAAACAAGCTGCTTTCCCGTTTTCTTTCCTATGTCCGCGAAAACACCATGGCGGACGAAGAATCCCCCGCCGCGCCCAGCTCCGAATGCCAGATGGTTTTTGCAAAGAAGCTGGCTAAAGAGCTGGAGGAACTGGGCCTAAGCGATGTCACCCTGTCGCCCTACGGGGTGGTGATGGCGACGCTGCCGGCTACCCAAGGCTATGAACACCTGCCGACCATCGGATTTATCGCGCATATGGACACCATCCCCGAGTTTTCTGGCGAAAACGTCAACCCCCGGGTCATTCAAAACTACGACGGCGGCGACATCGTGCTCAACGAGGAAAAAGGCATCGTCACGCGGGTGGATGAGTTTCCCGTTCTGCCCGCTCTGACCGGGCAGACGCTGATTGTCACCGACGGGACCACCGTTTTAGGCGCCGACGACAAGGCCGGCATGGCCGCCATTATTACGGCGGCGGAGTACCTTCTCGCCCATCCCGAAGTGCCCCACGGGCGCATCCGCCTGGGCTTCACGCCCGACGAGGAAATCGGCCGGGGCACGGAAAACTTCGACATCAAAGCCTTCGACGCCGCCTGGGCGTACACCATCGACGGCGGCGGGCTGGGCGAGCTTTCCTACGAAACATTCAACGCCGCCGCTGCGACGGTGGAGATTCAGGGCAAAAGCGTCCACCCCGGCAGCGCCAAAAACATCATGATCAACGCCGCCATGCTGGCCGTGGAGTTCCAGTCTATGCTTCCGGCGGACGAAGTGCCGGAGAAAACCGAAGGCTACGAAGGCTTTATCCACCTGACCCAGCTGAACGCGTCGGTGGAAAACGCCACTTTGTCTTATATCCTGCGGGATTTTGAAACGGCGGGGCTGGAACGGCGCAAAAACCTTCTGCGCCAGGCGGCGGAGAAAATCAACGGGCGCTGCGGAAAACAGCTCGTCACCGTGCAGATCAAAGACCAGTATCCCAACTTGAAAAACGGGATTCCCGATATGTCCATTGTGGAGCGGGCGGCCAACGCCATTAAAAAGGTCACGGGCAGCAACGCTATTTTCCGCCCGGTGCGAGGCGGGACGGACGGGTCCATGCTCTCCGCCAAAGGGCTTCCGACGCCCAACTTCTTTACGGGCGGCTACTTCGCCCACGGCCGGCACGAGCTGTGCGTGCTGGAACACATGTGTCTCTCCGCCGAAACGGTGCTGGAGATAGCGGTAAGTCTTGCAAAAGAAGGAGAAAGAAAATGGCGAAACAGTTAAAAATGTGGCGGCCGGCCGACCTTCCGATTCCAAGCACGGTCCTGCCCGCCGGTTTCACCCTTCGCACCATGCGCAAAGGCGAGGAAGCCGACTGGAGCTTCTGCTGTCTGGGGCAGTTCGGCGTGGAAGACGCCACGGCCGAGTTCTTCCATCAGCGGATGGACATGAAAACCATCCTGCGGAAAGAAGTGTTCTTCGTCTGCGAAAACGACCGCCCCGTCGGCACGGCCACGGCCCAGCGGCGCGACGGCGAGCCGTTTTTGCATTACATCGCCGTGCACCCCGACTGGCGCGGAAAAAAGCTGGGCGCGCCGCTGATTGCCGCCGTGCTGGCCCATCACGCGGCCAACGGCCGGTACGGCTGCTACCTGTATACCGACGATTTCCGTCTTCCGGCGATTAAGCTTTATCTGAGCTTGGGTTATAAGCCCATCTACTGGACCGACGACGCCGACGAGCGCTGGACGAAGATTGCCGAAACTCTCGGCATTCCCAAGCCCGCCGCTTTGACGCCGGAGCTGAAACCCATCGAGTAGGAGGCGGAGTATGACGGTTGTTACCTATCCTCTGGACGCAAAAGAAGTCCCCGAAGTGCTGATTTCCTACCGGGAAATGGTTCTGAAAAAGACCCGGCCGTTTTATACCCGGCTTTGCTTCCGCCCGTCGGTCATCCCCGTGGGCAAAATCCGCATTTCCGCGTTTGACGATAACAGCCGCCTGTGGCTTGCCGGGCCGGAAGGAAAGCTTTTCCAGGCCGATTTGACGGACAAAACGGTTATCTGCCGCGCCGAGCTGACGGACAACCAGCCCGTGCAGGCGCTGTACGCCGAAAACGGGAACATCTGGGCGCTGACGGAAGAATGCGTGTTCTGCATCGCCGTTCCGGCGGAAAAAACGGCGGAACGCAAGGCCGAAAACCGCCCCGCGCGGCAAAAAGTGCCGAACTACTACGGCAAGGACGACGACAGAGTGCCCGGCTGGGTGCGGGCGGCGTGCGAAACGTCCTGGAAGGCCGCTAAGAAAGCAGAGCTGGTTTCGTTTTTGTCTCTTTTCGGCACGGTGACAGCCTATGCTGAGGACGGGCAGGGCGGCTTTTTTGCCGGTACGCCCCAGGGGCTTATGCATATTTCCGCCAACCCGCCCGCCGACCAGGCGAGGGTAGAGCTGTACGCCGGGGCGCGGTACCTGTACGCCGGCGACGAAGCGGTGACCGGCGTCTGCACCGACGGGGAAGCAGGGCTTTGGATTGAAAACGCCCTGGGTTATGTCCACGTCCGCCGCCCCCGCTACACCCTGCGTGAAAAGGCGGAGCATTACGACCGCCTGGCCGACCGGCTCCATACGGCGAGAAGCTCCCTGTGCGACGTGTACTGCCGCTGCTACGACGCAGGCAACGACGGGAAATACGACACCCTGTTCCGCTACTCCACCAACAACGACGCCTTCTGGTCCGTCATCCATTCCATGGGCGACTGCTTCAAGTACCATGTGCTCAAAAGGGAAGGGGACGAGAAAGGCGCGGAAGCCGTGCGGCAGCGGATTGTGCGGGTGACGGAAAACGTGCTGCTGCAGGCCCACGTCCACGGGTTCGGCAACGGCTTTGTCTGCCGCTGCTATGTGTCCGTGCGGGACGCGTTCTTTGTGAAAAACGGCCACATTAACACGGGCGGTCTGTGGTTCAGAAAAGGGCAGAAGAACGAGAAAGGCGAAACCGTGGCCGTCTGCGAGGACACGGACTACGCCCGCGAAGGCCGGAACGACGCCGAAGGCCACAACATGCTGCTGACCGACGAAGTCAAGCAGCGCCTGAACGTCACCGCCGACCGTCCGGTAACAGACGACTTCCGCCTGGCCGTGCCGCAGCCCGGGATTATCCCGCAGCGGCTTAAGAAGCTATTTGAGCAGGACGACCCGGTGCATCCCCATCTGTTCCCGGCCAGCAAGGAAGAAGACCTGATTTTCAAAACGGACACATCGTCCGAAGAAGTCATCGCGGCGTTTATCCAGTATTACTTCGCCTATAAATACCTTATCTCCC
>JAKPBM010000282.1 GCA_029778935.1 Bacillota bacterium
GACGGTGACCGTCTCCCTAACGGACGGCCGGGAAACGGGCAGCCTGAACGTGGGCATGCTGCAGATCATCCGCCCCGACGCGAAACCCTTCGCCGGCGCTGCGGAAACGCTGCTGGTGGCCTTTACGAAAAAGGCCGTGCCCGTCACCGTGTTCCCCGACGGCAAACAGTCCTGCATGGGCAGCCAGATCATCCACTTTAACGAGGACCTGACCGCCTCCACGCGGATTGTGCTGGCCCTGGCGGACGAAAAGAACGAGTACGCCGAAAAACTCCTCGCTTCCGCCGGCCGCAAAGGAAAGGATCTGGAACGGAAGGTCAAACGGGACGGCAAGGCCGCCCTGTATATCCGGGACGATGACAATCTGTGGCGCAAACCCATCGACGTCCTGCTCCTTTCGGCCCGGACCCCCGAACTGCTGGAGGAACTGGCCGGCGAAATCGCCGCTTCCCTGGCCAAGGGGCGCAAACTCGCGCTGGAGGCCGTCCTGGCCGGCCATCCCGGCGAGGCGGACGACTACGGCGTGGCCCTTTTAAACACGGGCAACATCGCCTGCAGCGTGGAAAAAGGCGGCATTCTGAACCTCATGCTGTTCCATACGGCCGAATTCTACGGCAACATCGGCAACACCAACGACGGCAAGCCCTTAATCCCCGAGCAGAAGAGCCACGTGTTCACCTATTCCCTCTACCCCCACGAGGGAAGCTACCGGGAGGCGGAGGTCTACCGCCGCGCGCTGGAGTTAAACGACCCCGTTTTCGCCGTGGAGCCTGCGGAAAGCCGCGAACCGTGCCTGCCCGAGCGGAAAAGCTTCCTCAAAACCGACGGCAGCGTGATTGTGACCGCGTTCAAAGCCGGCGGCTACCCCATGGCCTCCATGCGGGACGAAACCCGGCCCATTTCCGAGCGGGGTATTGCCCTTCGTTTCTTCGAACCCCACGGCGTGGACGCAAAAGCCGCATTGGAAACGGGCTTTGACTTCTCCGCCGCCTATTCCACCGACCTTCTGGAAGAGCAGCCCGAACCCGTTTCCTTCCGGGGCAGAAAGATCTCCCTTCCGGTGCCGGCCCACTCCATCGAAACACTCGTTTTGTACCCGACGCAGGCCGAAGAACCGAAGGCTGTCATCGGCGCGGAGAAAGAGCCGGTGGAACCCACCTACATCCGCTCCTGGGAGCACGATTTGGGCTCCATGCCTATAGGCTATCTGGCGGTGGCGGCGGTCATCAGCCGGAAACCGCAGAAGGTAAGCGACACCGTGTTTACGACGGAAGTCTCCGTCGCCAACAACCGCACCGACGCTTCCGTCTCCGCTATCGCAAAGCTGACGTTGCCCGAAGGCTGGAAAGCCGACAAAACGGAGTTTGCCTACGACCTGGCCCCCAACTCCCATGTCGTCTTCCCGCTGACGGTGGAAAAGCCCGCCGCCAACGCCAAGGGCATCCTGCGCCTGACGTACGAGGACCGGGGCCAGGTGTTCGAGGACATCTTCGAAGTGGGCTACTTCAACCCCGCCATGCAGCTCTGGCTGGAGGAAAACACCGTGGTCGCCCTGGTCGAAAACCCGACCGGCGAACATCTCCACGGCGAACTGGCTATTGCCTCGCCCATTGAAACCTGGGGCGATTTGGGCGGTCGCAACCCCTTTGCCCGCCTGTCCATTTCGCCGCGCACCATGGAAGTGGACCTTGCCCCCGGCGAGCGGAAGGAATACCGCTTTGCCGTGTCGGGCGACGCGGACCTTTCCTTCTGGGCGACGGCCAAGCTCATGGTCAACGGCCGCATCCACTTTAAGACCGTGACCAAGCATGGCAGGCCCCATTGCCTCTGGGCCCACGAGTTTATCCACGAAATCTACCGCGACGGCGGCTCCCTGGCCAAACTTCTGAAAATGAACTGACCAGGCAACACGGCCGGGCAGGAACCACACCTGCCCGGCCATTTTGTCTATATATGCGGAAACTGCCAAAATTATTCCCACTTTCGTCCGCCCGCCTTAGACAGAAACCTACAAAGAACAAGCCATATAATGAAGTCACACCGGAACACCGCCGAAGGGGGAAAGGCCGTGGAGATTTATCTGGACGTCCTCTTGGTCACCAATTTCCTGGCCAACTACTTCGCCCTTCGGGCCGCCGGCGCCGTCACCAAGGCCGGCTCCGCCCGGCTGCGCCCCGCTCTGGCGGCGCTGGCCGGGGCCGTGT
>JAKPBM010000328.1 GCA_029778935.1 Bacillota bacterium
TTTTTTCCGCTTCTTTTTTCCCCAGAATGTCAAACCGCACAATGGCGACGACGACCGAAACCATCATAAACGCCTCGGTCAAAATACCGGCGTAGGAGCGGTTGATGATGTTGTACACCATCCAAAGGGGCGACGACGGAAGAGACAGCAGCCGTACCAGCCGGGCCTTGCGCACCCACAGGCTGATGCTGGTCAGCATCATGGCCGCCGTGGGGAACAGCGTGTACACCCCGTCCCAGGTGGCCACAACCGCCGCCAGAATCAAAACGCCAAACACCCCAAGCCAGGCAGGACTTGAAGCCCACTTTTTCTGCCCGCGGAAATAGAACACGATGCAGCGGCAGCAGCCGATAGCGTTAAACAGCGCGCCCGTATAGGCGCCCAGCAGGATAAAGTGTATGGTAAACAGCAGGGTGGAAAGGGTCTGGACGAATATGATGCCCTTTCGCTCCTTCTGCTGGAAGGAATACACCGCAACGCACAGCGCGGCAATCCCTATGATCTGTCCGATGGTTTTCATAAACACCGCCTGATTTTTTATGTGGGCTTTTAGCAGCCCTCGAGCCTATATTATAAAATTTTGCTCTTGGAAAAACAAGGGACAGTTTTCATAAGGTTTCCGCCTTGCCCGAAAGGGCGGCTGTATGATTTCACTTTTCCCTTTGACAGGGAATGAAAACAAAAAAAAGAAGCCGTGCCGACACGTTTCGGAAGGATTAAGGGAGATATTGGCGCAAAATTCCCCCTCACCTGGCATAATCGGCGTTCTTCTGCGCCCAAACCGCGTGAGCAAGCCGGAACAGCGCTCAGACGGTAAGGTTTTCCAGTGACGAAAGCCGGCAGACATATGGATATTTTTACGCTGCCGGCTATGCCGCCGGCAAAGCCGTATCGGGCGGGCAAATCGCACGGTTTTGCCGCAGATACTCGTGAAGGAAGCGCGGCAAGCGGCGGGAAACGGCCATGCTCTGCCAACGCGGCAAAATGCCGCCGAATTTTACTGGCAGAGGCCGCCCGGCTTACGATTTACTTTGATTAGCGGGAGAAAATCGGCTTTCGATGCAAGGCCGAACATTGGGAGCGCCCCTCCCGTCCCTCTGCCGGTTTTGAAAACGTACCATCCGGACACCGGCCGGTCTTTGCTTTAGTTCTGACAAAAAATGGAATGCTTTCCCTCCATTTCTACCGTCCGGACGCCGGGCGGCCTTGGCTCCTGCGGGCATTTCCCATATTGAAGCAAGCAAAGCCATCCCGTGTGACATTTTGTGTGACATCCCTCGCGACAGATGGGGTTTGGCGCTGCGCGCGGAAAAAGAAAAATCCCCAAAGCCCTTGGGGCTCTAGGGATTTTAGCTGGAGCTGGCAATGTGACTCGAACACACGACCTGCTGATTACGAATCAGCTGCTCTACCGACTGAGCTATGCCAGCAAGCATTCGATTTTTCCCGCCCGCGCTGCTTTTTAGCAAGGCAAGAGGGAAGCGGGTACTTCGGGTGGTTTGTGTGGTGCGCCTTGCATTCATCGCACCGGCCGAACCTCGGGCAGTTTTTCCACCGGCAGGTACATTTTTTCTCCATGCAGCGCGCTTTCCATTCCGCCGTTTCCGGCAAAGTTACCACACGACTTTATTAGTATAGCGCAAACCCGCTGGTTTGTCAAGCCCCCGGCCGGCATGAGGGCCGCGCCAAAGAATGGCTTCCCGCGCACAAAGCGCACGGCAGAAAACAACGCTCCCTCCCTTGTTTCCGCCCTAGGGCACGTGCAAAAAACTGTCGATGCCCCCCCCCCAAAACCGCGCCGGCGGACAGCATTTAGCCCCCGTAACCGGGTAAGCCTCGTGACAGCTGATTTTTGCTAATGCATATCTCTTTCGCGCCACGGGAAGTTTTTTTAACATACCCCCCTGCCGCCTGCATGTATGACACACGCATGCAGATGGTTTGGAGTCCCGATATTCCGGTTAACGGGCAGGCAGTCCGTTTTCAGGAAAATGCGGGAAAAACGGCGCAGCCCGTCCGTCCAATGCGAAATCGTTCCTCAGCGCGCTGCTTTCCATGGGCGCGCAGCCCGCTCCTAAGCGCCATCACGAAAACCCGCAGCCCGCCTGTCCACGGATAACTCCCCAAACCCCGCCCTTGTGTCAGCAAGCGGCATCGCCAGAACCGCGCCGCCGCAAACAAACCCGCCTGCCGTCCGGCAGGCGGGTCTTGCATTTTTTACATTTTGCTGGTCGCGGCGTATCCTGCGGCATCCTGCGCCTGCCAGCGCACCGGCATCGCCTGAAACCCAGCCGCATGGAGCGCAGTCTGCCCCGCCGCGGGGTCGCAATCGCCTGCGTATCCATACGCATTTGGGGCCGCGCCAGGCCGTCTTCCGCATGGTCAAGGGGAATCAAGCCCTTCTTACTGGCGTCCGCCGAAACCGCAAACGTAGCAAAACCGGTTTTTCTCTTCCGCCTATCCCAGTATATCCGGGCTTGCCGCACACATGCTGCCACAACGACCAGCCCCCTGTTGCCCGCACCCGCTGACCGCCCCGCCGCACCCGTCACGGTACGAGCAGCGCGCAGAGGGCATGGGCGTGGACGCGGGCGAAAAAGTCGTTGGGGTGGTTCACATGGTTGCCCGTCAGGTCGATGTAGCGCTTTCTCTTTTGCAGGCAAAGTTGCAAATCCCGGATGTTGCACAGGGCCACGCCCGTGCCGCACAGGGATTCCAGCGCTTCCTTATACTCCGGCTGCCGCCGGAAAAAGCCCTTGGCCAGCGGGTTGGGCAGGGACGTGGCAATCAGGATAAACTCGGCGTCTGGCGACGCGCGGCGCACCGTTTCCATAATTTGGGCAACATTGGCCGCAAACACGTCCGGCCCCACGCTGTCGTTCATGCCGAACCCGATGATGGCCAAATCCGGCTTATGTACGGCAACTCTTGCTTTTGCTTCCCGAACGCCCCAGAACGAGTCGGTGCCGCCGACGGACGTGTTGATAAACTCCACTTTGGCGCCGTAGTGCCGTTCCAGCTTTTGGGCCAGCAGTTCGCCAAAAGAAGGCAGGAACGGCGGCGCGCCCATCACGCCGCTGGCGTTGGCGCCGGTGGAAATGCTGTCGCCGAACAGCACCAGCCGCAGCTCCTTATCTTCCTGCAGCCGCCGCATGGTATGGGGCAGGCTGCCGCCGGCAAAGGCCGGGATTTCCCCCTCCCAAAGGCCCGGTTCTGCCCGGTAGGTAACGGCCAGCTGGCGGTCGTGGAAAAAGTGCCCCTCTGCAAAGAGGATGTTCCCGCCGCCTACCTTGGCAAAAGAACCGCCGGGAATCGGCTCGCTTGGATAGAGCTGTTCCTGTGTGAAGTAAAAAACGCGGCTTTCTTTGGGGAACACCAGCCGGCCATCCGCAAGCTTCCAGTCGCGGCCATCCTCGTAGGTTTCCGTAAGCCAAGCGTTGCGCACGGAAAGAATCTCCTTCGGCGGGTATAAGAGCGGCGCGGCCACAACGCCGTCTTCCTCCAACAGCATGACGCCTTCGTTGTAGACAATTTCCGAGTCCCAAATGGGGTGTAAAATCTCATCCAGATGGGTATCCGCGTACGACCGCATGCCAAAACGCCCCTTTCCCTGTCTTTGTAAGGCAGTATAGCGCAATGCAGGTGAAAACGCAAGCTATTTCCGGCAAACCATCACCGCGTGGGTGGCCAGGGCCGCCGCATACGGCTCGTCGCACATGGCGTCGGCCAGTTGCTCCCAGACGGGCAGGCGTTCTTCCGGCAGGGCGTTTATGATATTGGCGCAGAAGTTGAAATCCACGCCCGTGTTCCGAAGCACCTGCAGCCCTTCCAGTTCAGCCAGTGTCAGCATCTGCGCGGGCGTCGAATAAAACCAGACCTCTGGGGCCATATCGTCCACCTGCAACGAGCCGCTCGGATTGATGTCTTGGGCTGATTTTTTGCACCTTTCGTTTACGGGAACATG
>JAKPBM010000291.1 GCA_029778935.1 Bacillota bacterium
ATTACCGAACATAGCGTTTGACCGGGTTGGACAAAATCATATGTTTTGCGTACATAGATGTAAAACATAGAAAATAGCAAACCACGGCCGGATTTTCGGCCGTGGTTTTTATTTTGATGAATTTCGTTTGTTTTGCAGAAAGGAAGGCTTTGGCAGAAACCAGGGGCTTGCGCTGCGAGCCGGCGGGGCAGGCTTCAGAGCGCAGGGGGGTGTCTCGGCTGCGGCTGTGGATTTTGAGCAGCTTGCCTGTGGGGCAAGGCGCAGGCAGAGGTTGACGGAAGCAGCGTCTGTATACAGACAGGGACGCACCCGTCAGCTCAGAGTCAGGGGTGCAGTTGGGGCGGGGCCAGTACCCATGGGAAAACGCGTCTCCCTTAGGGCAGGCGGGAGACACGCAGGATATAGAGCTTTGCCGGACAAAGCAACGCTCCAAAAACATCCCGCGCAAGGGCGGGATTACATTCGTATGGACAAAACCTTGCTACCGCAACCAGACCAAACCAGGCGCAGCTAACGCCGCCTTACGGCGCAAGCGCGTATAATCCCTGTACAAGACGGGGAAGCACGGGCGCACGCACCAAAAACCATGGCGTAAGCAAAACCGGCGTGTAGCTATAACTTCAACGCAATCGGTAAGCACACTGCCCAAACCACATCGTAAACACAGCCGACGCCGCTCAAACCAGGGCGCAAGCAAAGCCGGACCATGGCGCGGGTACGTCACAACACGGCGCAAGCCGGCGAAAAACCACAGAGCTGATTGAAATCCCTGCGCCAGCGCAGCCAAACCGCGGCCCATGCGGCCAGCGCACGGCCTAAGCCGTAGCGAAAACGCGGCCAAAGCATCACCCCAAAACGGCCCGCAAGGCTAAAGCAGAGCCGTCTCTTTGTCGTATTCTTCCATAAACCGCAGAATTTCCGCTTCCGAGCGGATGCCTGTCGATGCGCCTACGGCCATGACGCAGTGGGTGCCCACGGCGTTGGCAAACCGGCCGCAGGTATGCAAATCCCACCCGTGGGAAAGCCCCGTCAGGAAGCCGGCGCAAAAGCTGTCGCCGGCGCCGGTGGTGTCCACGGCTTGTATCCGGTCGAACGTGGGGATTTTATAGCGCTGGCCGTCTTTAGTGCGGATTAAGCAGCCGTCGCTTCCCAGCTTAATGACCACCGTGTGCGGCCCCAGGGAGAGGAACACGTCGGCCATTTCGTCCGGGTCGTCCTTGCCCGAAAGCATTCTGGCTTCCTCATAACTCGGCAGGAAATAGTCTATGTAGGGCATGCAAGGCTCTAACACCCGCATCCAGCGCCCCTGGGCGTCCCAGGCGGTGTCTAAAGCCGTGATTTTGCCCATTTCCTTGCATTTTTGCAAAAACAGCGCGCAGTCGGCTCCGTCGAAGGCGGGCATGAGCATCGTCCCCGCCACAAAGACGATTTTTGAGCGGGCGACCACGTCGTAGCGGATGTCTTTTTCGCAGAATTCGCCGTTGGCGCCCAGGCTGTGGATGAAGGAGCGCTCCCCGTCGGGCGTGACGATGACAAGGGAGGCGGAAGTGGAAGCGGCCGGGTCCATGACCAGCGCCTCGGTGTCCACGCCGGCATGCTGCAGCTCGTTGGCAAGGAAGCGGCCGAAGCCGTCGTCGCCGATTTTGCCGGCGATGGCGGGCTTGCGGCCCAGTTTGGCCAAATTGATGGCCGCCGTCGTGGCGCACCCGCCGGAATGGAGGGAAATGCGGTCAGTCAGGGCCAGTTTGCCCTTGCTCGGGATGGAAACGACGGGTTTGGCGATGGCGTCGGCGACCAGGATTCCTACGCAGAGAACGTCAAACATATGGCACCTCCCGGTGTTAGATAACGGGCGAGCTGGCAAGCTCTTTCCTTGTCAGCCCTTCGCAGTGGGCAAGAAGCGCTTCCGCCGTGCCGCCGGCGGCAAGCAGCTTGTAGGCGGAAAGGGCGAAGCGGTAGCCTTCGCTTTCCGGCGCAAGGCCGCAGTGGCGGGCTAAAACATAGGCCGCGCCGTGCTCGTTAAGCAAGGTTTGCACATAGGCGCTTCCTTCGTCGTTTTCGCCCTGGAAAAAGAGCCCGCAGGCAAGCCCCGCCGCGATATAGATGGGGGACACGCCCGCTTCCTCGCAAAGGGCGACGGCGCCGGCGAATCGGTCATGGGGCGAGAGTTTGCGCTTTGTGTCCCGCCCGACCCGGTCCACCGTGTCGCCCAGGGCTTTGTTGGCAAAGCGGAGCAGCAAATCGTCGATATGGGGCAGGATGCTTTCCAGAGGGACGGAGAACTTACGGCTTAG
>JAKPBM010000292.1 GCA_029778935.1 Bacillota bacterium
TCCCGATTTTACTCCTGCGGGGATCGTGAGCCAAAGCTGCAAAGAGTCTTCCGTGGAAGGCGTGCCTGTGGTGCGGCGCATCGACGAGCTGGAAGCCGTTGACGTGGCGATTGTCTGTTCAGGCAGCCGCGACGTGCCTGCCGTAGCGAAGGAACTTCTTTCCAAAGGCATTTCCACGGTGGACAGCTTCGACATCCACACGCAGATTGCCGATTTGCGCAAGAGCTTAGACCCGGTGGCTAAAGAGCACGGCGCCGTCGCGATTATTTCCGCTGGCTGGGACCCCGGTTCCGACTCGGTCATCCGCGCGCTGCTGGAAGCCATGGCGCCCAAGGGCATTACCAACACCAACTTCGGCCCCGGCATGAGCATGGGCCATTCGGTGGCGGCCAGGGCGATTCCCGGCGTGAAAGACGCGCTGTCCATGACCATTCCGCTCGGTTCCTCGGTACACCGCCGCGTCGTGTACGTGGAACTGGAAGAGGGCGCGACGCTGGAGGAAGTTTCGGCGAAACTGAAGGCCGATCCCTATTTTGCCCACGACGAAACCCACGTGATTTCAGTGCCCAGCGTTCCGGCGCTGCGGGACTTCGGCCACGGCGTGGATCTAACTCGCAAAGGCGTTTCCGGCAGAACGCACAACCAGAACTTCCGCTTTACCATGAGCATTCACAACCCCGCTTTGACGGCCCAGATTCTGGTGTCCACCGCCCGGGCCGCCACAAAGCAGAAACCCGGATGCTACACGCTGATTGAAGTTCCCGTGATTGACCTTCTGCCCGGCGACAGAGACGAACTCATCCGCAAACTGGTCTAAACTATTATAAGTACATACGCCGGTTTTTTACCGGCTTCATACGGAGAAATACCCAAGTGGTGAAGGGGCTCCCCTGCTAAGGGAGTAGGTCGGCAAAACCGGCGCGCGGGTTCAAATCCCGCTTTCTCCGCCAAGGACTTATTACACTTTTGTGTAATAAGTCCTTTTTTCATAGTAAGTAGTAATATCTGTTGAACTGGGCCGCACCCAAAATACACAACTATAAGTCAAGAGGATATTTGCCTTCTAACGTAGCCTGCTTTCCGGCAGGTTTTTCTTATACCCTGTTTGCCGCCTGCGGGTGCAAACAGGCAGAGGCGAAAAGCAGTTAAACACCGAGTGGATGACAGACGCCATGCCATTTTGATTTGCCAAGACGTAAAGCCCCCTTTTCCATTGCCCCCAGTTTCCGCCGGAGCCTAATGGTGCCCCAATAAGCAAAACAAGGAGGAATACGTATGCAAACCGAAGTTAAACGAGCCGGCAGCGTGGCGTTGCTGATAGCGCTGCTTTTAGCTCTGCTGCCGGCCCCCGCGTATGCCACGGGCATAAGCACATACTACATAGACTTGGATGGTAATGAAGTCTCCGTTACCGCCATGCCGATCCCGATCCCAAGCGACAGCAACAAAGATGTCAATCTCGGCGGCACCTCGGGCACAGCTTGGTATGTGGCGACTGGTGAAGTAAACATCGATAATCTAAAAATCTAAATATCGAGGGCGACGTTCGACTGATTTTGGAAGACGATTGCCTGCTCTTATCGTATGGGGTTGATTTTAGACAGAATAACGCCAGCCTGACCATATACGGACAAAGAAAAGGCACCGGCACACTGCAAACCACTAATCACGGTATCAGCAGCATTGTTAGTGTAACAAACACCCATCTTATAGTAAACGGCGGAACAGTGATAGCTAACGGCTATCTTCATGCGGGCATTGGAGCAAGACTTAAAGGAAGCCTCAAGGTTACCATAAACGCAGGAACTGTTGAGGCAAAAGGCAACTCGAACGCAGGCATCGGGGGCCACCAAAAAGAGCGGTATTCTTCCGGCAGAGTAGAAGTCTTTGTCAACGGGGGCACGCTGAAAGCAACAAGCATCCACGGCGCCGGTATCGGCACCGCAGATGGAAATGGTGACATTTCCCTCACCGTAACGGCGGCACCGTTATTGCGGAAAGCGCCAACGGCCCCGGCATAGGTCTTGCAAACGCGGATAATGGCAGCATCGACGTAACCATCAACGGCGGCGTTGTCTTTGCCAGCGGCGCAGACGACATGGGAATCGGCAAAGTGGGCGAATCTTCATTGACTGCCAAAATTACCATTGACGGCGGTCTTGTGTTCACCTCCGGCTTTTACCAAATGGAGCCGAAATCCTCCGCCGGGGGCGCGGTTCTCGCTACCACCGTTGCGCTGCAAAACGTCCCGGCGGGCACCCTGATTACGTCCCTGACCGCGGGGGACGTCACCTATACTCTGGACCGGCTGTACACCGACGCCGGCGGGGCGTTCCAGCTCTGGCTGCCGGAGGGGCAGGCGGTTACGAACGCCAAGGCGCTCGGGCAGGAGTATGGGGGCAATGTTTTGGCGGGCGAAACAGGCGAGCTGAGAGATATCACCCGTCCGGAAATCGCCGCCTTCGCGCCGGTAAGTTCCGCCCCGCTGGACGGCATCCTCGCCATCACCTTCAGCTTAGGAAATGGACGATAGCGTAACAGGGGAGGTTGAGCTCCTGGGGCAATCCCTTTCGGGAGGGAGCTGGGACGCGGATAAGAAAACATACACCGTCTCCTATGCGGGGCTGGACTACGGAACGGAGTACACCGTCACCATCTCGGGCTTTGCGGACATAGTGGGCAACGTGATGGACACCAACACCCGGTCCTTTGTCACCGTGTATAACACCGACGCGACCCTTTCGAGCCTGGCGCTCAGCCAGGGCACTCTTTCGCCGGCGTTTGCGAAGGAGACGACGGAATATACCGTTACGGTGCCGTATGAGGTTGCCAGTCTGATGGTGACGCCCGCGGCAAGCTTTCCTAAGGCGAAGGTGTTTGTCAACGGCACGGAACTGACCGTCGATTCACCCTCCGGCACGGTGGGGCTGGACGTTGGCCAGAACACGGTCACCGTCCGCGTGGTGGCCCAAGACGGCGTTAACGAGGAAACCTACACCATCACCGTGACCCGGGCGAAGGACTCGACACTTTCGGGCTTGACCCTCAGCGACGTTGATTTTGCCCGGAATTTCAAAGCAACATAAAGACGTATGCGGCCGTAGTGCCGTTTACAGTCGAAAGCCTGACGGTCACACCCGAGGCCTTCGACCCTGACGCAAAGATTACGGTGAACGGCGAGGAAGTG
>JAKPBM010000320.1 GCA_029778935.1 Bacillota bacterium
GCGACCCGGCCCTGTTCTTTGAAAACACCCGCCGATACGCCGAGGAGTTTGTGGACCGGGACAAAATGGAATTTCAGGTCATCCAGCGCAACGAGCGCGTACAGTATTCTTCCTCCTCCATCCTGATTTCCAACTTCAAGCCCGGCACGCCCGACGTGGCCGCCGCTTTAAGCGAGCGGAAAACCGTCTCCTTTGCCGGAAAAGACTCGTTTACCAAAGAGCGGGTTCTCTCCGTCACCGCGCCCCTGTACTACCCCAACGGAGAGCTGGCCGGGGCCGTGCGGATGATTACGGGCCTTCGCAACGTGGACCAGACGATTTTCACCCTGTGCCTGATTGCCGTGCTGGTCGCGTTGTCCATCTTCGGATTCGTATTGTTTACTAACACCTACTTTTTGCGCTCTATTTTAAACCCCCTTCGGGAAATCAACGAAATCACCAAACAGATTGCCGCGGGCGAGTACGGCGGCAGTATTGAGAAGAAGTTTGATGACGAAATCGGCGAGCTGGCCGACTCCATCAACTTCATGTCGTCGGAAATCAGCAAAAGCGAAATGCTGAAAAACGACTTTATCTCCTCCGTTTCCCACGAGCTGCGCACCCCCCTGACGGCCATCACCGGCTGGGCGGAGACCTTGCAGCAGCAGAGCAGCTTTGAGAAAGACAGCTTAGAGCAAAGGGGCCTGGCGGTCATCTCCCGGGAAGCCCAGAACCTGCGCCAGATGGTGGAGGAGCTTCTGGACTTTTCGCGCATCCAGTCCGGCCGCATGGCCATCAGCAAAACGCCCATCGACATCGCCGCCGAGCTGGAAGACTCGGTGTTCAGCTTCGAGCAGCGCCTGCGCCAGGACGGCCTCTACGTCACATACAATAACCACATGGGCGACGACGTGATCATCCAGGGCGACCGGGCGCGGCTGCATCAGGTGTTCATCAACATACTGGACAACGCCCGCAAATACTCCCTGCCCGGCGGCACCGTGGACATCTCCATCGCGCTGGACGAAGCGGCCAACATGGTGGAAATCCGCATCACCGACCACGGCGTGGGCATCGCGCCGGAAGACCTGCCTCACATCAAGGAAAAATTCTACAAAGGCAAATCCCGCCAGCCGGGAAGCGGCATCGGCCTGGCCGTATGCGACGAAATCATCCTGTTGCACAACGGCACCCTCTCCTTTGAAAGCAAGCTGGGCGAGGGTACAACGGCCATCATCCGCCTGCCCATCTGATTACGCATCGGAAAGGAACTCTCATGGAAGAGAAAAACACATCCTGCCCCTTTAAAACGACCATCGGCGGCCAGGCCCTCATCGAAGGCATCATGATGCGGGGCCCGAAGAAAATCGCCACCGTGATTTTAAAAGGCGACGGCAGCCACGTGGTCAAAGAAGAAACCTACACGCCCATAGGCGAAAAGAACAAGCTTTGGAAGCTGCCCGTCTTTCGCGGCATGGCCGCTTTCGGAAGCTCTTTGAAGCTGGGCGTGTCCCAGGTCATGTTCTCCGCCGACCAGCTGGACATTCAGGAGGAACCGACCCGGTTTGAGCGGTGGCTGGAAAGAAAAATCGGCCGGAAAAAGGCAGAACAATTCTTTATGAACCTGGCGGTTGTGCTGGGTATCGCTTTGCCCGTGCTGCTTTTCATCCTGATTCCAACCATTCTCGCCGCCGTGCTCGACCTGTTCGGCGTAGCGCATCTGTATTTCCTCCGGGCGCTGGCGGAAGGCGTGCTGCGTATCCTGATTTTCCTTGGGTTTATCTACTTTTCCTCGAAGATGAAGGACATGCAGCGGGTGTATGCCTTCCACGGCGCGGAACACAAGGCCGTCTACTGCTACGAAGCGGGCGAGGAGCTGACGGTGGAAAACGTGCGGAAGCATTCCCGCTTCCATCCCCGCTGCGGCACGAGCTTTCTGTTTCTAACCATGATTGTGTCCATCCTCGTCTTTTCCTTTATCGCCGTAGACAACCTGGTTCTGCGACTAATATTGCGGCTGGCACTGCTGCCGCTGGTGGCGGGGCTTGCCTATGAGGCCACGAAGCTGGCCGGCCGGTACGACACGGTGCTGACAAAGCTTCTCCGCGCCCCCGGCCTGGCGCTGCAGCGGCTCACCACCGCCGAGCCGGACGATAAAATGATCGAAGTGGCTATCGACGCCCTCGTTCGCGTCATCCCCGAGGAAAAAGGGGCCGACCAATGGTAACTCTGGCGCAGCTGTATAGAAAACTTTCGGAAGGCCTGGCCCCGCTGGGGCTGCTCCCCTCCTCCCTTCGGCTGGAAGCAAAGGAGCTTACATGCCTTGCGGCGGGAATTGGGCCGGCGGAATTCTGGCTGCGGCAGGATACCCCCCTGCTACCGGAAGCGGAGGAAAAAGCCGAAACCTATCTTGCCCGCAGGCTAGGAGGCGAACCGCTTGCCTATATCCTCGGCGCGTGGGACTTTTACGGCCGCACCTTCCGGTTAAACAGCGCCTGCCTGATTCCCCGGGCCGACAGCGAAACTATGATGGACGCGGCTTTACGCCTGCTTCCGCGGGCCGAAGCGCCCCTGCGCGTGCTGGATTTATGCTGCGGAAGCGGCTGTCTTGGGATTACCCTTGCGCTGGAGCTTGCCAAAAGAGGCGTTGCCGTCTCCCTCACCCTTGCGGACATCTCTCAAGACGCATTGCATATGGCGGAGAAAAACGCCTGCCTGCTGGGCGTTTCGCCCGCACCGGAGATTTGGCAGACAGACGCCCTGTCCGCCCCCGTTCCGGCGGAGCGGTGGGACGTTATCCTGTACAATCCTCCCTATCTGACCTCTGACGAACTGGCAGGCCCCTACAAAGAAACCCTGGCCTTTGAGCCGGCCCTGGCATTGGACGGCGGGCCGGACGGGCTGACTTTCTACCGCGCGTTTGCCGACCGCTGGGTACGCGCTTTGCGCCCCGGCGGCTGGGCGTTTCTGGAAATCGGCCATACCCAGGCGGACGCGGTGCTGTCCCTGCTTTCGGATAAGGGAACGGCGGAGGCCCACTGCGACCTGGCCGGCATTCAACGAATCATATCCTTGCGGAAACCGGAAAGGAACGTGTCACAATGAGAACCTTCACCCTGATGACGTACAACATCCGCAACAGCGGCGATGACAAGGGCGAACACGCCTGGAGCAACCGCAAAGCGCCGCTGGTGGCGCTGATCAAGTCCCGCCGGCCGGATATTTTATGCATGCAGGAAGTGCTGCCCGACCAGATGCAGTACCTGCGGGCCATGCTGCCCGAGTACGACGCGTTCGGCGTCGGGCGGGACGACGGCGGCATGTCCGGCGAGTTTTCGCCGGTGTTTTTCCGGCGGAGTTTGTTTGAAAACGCCGGCGCCAAAACCGTCTGGCTTTCGGATACGCCCGACATGCCCTCCCGCGGGTGGGACGCCCACCACAACCGCATCTGCACCCTGGTGGCGCTGAAAGAAAAGGAAACGGGGTACGTTTTCGGCGTCGGCTCCCTGCATTTGGACCATGCGGGGCAGGTGGCCCGGGTCAAAGGGGCGGAAGTGGCGCGCAGCGCGGCCCTGTCCCTGCTGAAAGACACCCAGGTGTTCCTGGCCGGCGACTACAACTGCGAAGTGGGCACCAAACCCTACGACGTCATGGTGCAGGAGCCTTTCCGGGATGCCCGGCTGGACGCACCCGAGCGGAGCGACCTGATTTCCTTCCACGGCTTCGGCAGAATCCAGCTGCAGGAGGACAGCCCCATCGACCACGTGTTCTACACGCCGGGACCCTTTCAACCCGTCCGCGCCGAGATACTGGCCGTCAAAATGCACGGCCGCTACCCGTCGGATCATTTCCCGCTGCTCGTCACCTTCCAGAGCAAATAAGACAAAATTAAAGCAGAGCGTCGGCTCTGCTTTTTTTATGCAGCAAAATCAGCACGTGTTCCCGTCGGGGTCTTTCACAACGTGTTCCCTTCCTCCCCAGGCGGTACGTTGAGCGGGTCGAGGGCAGCGCCTTCTGCTTTCAGCTCCCCGTAAGAACCCAAGACACACGGACACGCCGTTGGCCTAGCCCCACCGGTTTTCATCCCACGTCCAGAACACGGGTTCGCCTTTTCTGTTTCCGAACCGGGCGCCGTCGAAATCCCAGCCGCCGCTTACCATGAAAGCGCCGGGCACGCCCCTGTAAAACAGGGCCAGACCCCTGGAGTCTTGGGACAAAAGGTTCATCCCTCCAAAAGACGTAATCAGCATACGCCTCTCCTTTCTGCGATACAAAAACAGGTATGTAAAGTCAAATACTTTACATACCTGTTTTCCTTATGCTTCCGTAGCCGCCGGTTCCTCGGGCGCGGCTTTTCTCTTTTTGGACGCCCGCATGGCGGCAAGCAGCGCCGTGGCCCTTGTCACCTTGTACTTTTTCATATACCGATGCACCAGCGTCAGCAGCACCAGCAGCACAACGCCCAGTATCGACAGCGTCATGCCGATGACAAAATAGTCGGGCAGGAACGTAATCGTCACACGGTACGTGCCCTGCGGCAGGGTAAAGCCGACTAAACCGTCTTCCGTACGCACCACGGGCACGGCCTCGCCGTTGGCCTTGACTTTCCAGCCCCGTTCGTAGGGGATGGAGGTGAACATGCGCTGGTTATCTTTGACGGTCACGTCCATTTCGATTTTGGTAGCGCGCACCAGCTCGATCTTTGCAACAGAGCTGCGCAGTTCCGCCGTTTTTTCCAAAAACAGCTCTTTATCGAAGGTGTAGAACAGCAGATCCCGCAGGAACACTTCCCCGCTGCCGCCGCTTTCCTTGGACGGAATGCCGATTAACACGGAGAACTCCTCCCCTTCGGGATACTGGCCCAGAGGGATAATGGCGTTGTTGCTGCCGTCAAAATAGGTGCCGTGGAAGGAATCCGTCGTCATGGGCACGTAGCTTCCGTCTTCCTTGGTTGTTCCGCCATCG
Organism: Bacillota bacterium; assembly: GCA_029778935.1. Taxonomy (GTDB): domain Bacteria; phylum Bacillota; class Clostridia; order Oscillospirales; family QAMX01; genus DUUG01. The sequence continues at coordinate 4,945 of JAKPBM010000320.1, forward strand.
GGGTTTTTCGTTCTAAGCCAGATGTTTACTTTGCGCGGGTACGCCGACGGGAAGGCGGCGTACATCTCCCTGTCGCCCAAGCCTTCCAGCTTGAACTCGATGTGGGAGTTGCCTTCCGTTTCGGGATAGTACTTGGTGTACCCTTGCCCGTACTGCTTGGTGTTCACATTCAGATAGTCCATTTTCGGCGTGGGAATGGGCGTGTAGAACTCGATGACCTCGTCGCTGCCGATCATGGCGGAAATCATGCGGTTCTGCTCGTCAAAGGGGTTGGCCACCTCGCCGGGGGCCAGCTGTTCTTCCTCTTTCGCCTTCAGGTACTCGTAGTACTTTTCGGATACGGGGTATACAATCGGGAACGCCAGCGGGTTCTCCAGCACGTGAATGCCGTTTTCCTCAAACAGCGGAACCATGCCGAAGGTGTTGTCGCTCTTGGTCAGCACATATTTGATGCCCACGATGGCGTCCACCGACGGGACGGAGTAGCGGTACTGGGTCCAGTGGCCCGACGTGCTGTACCCCAGCTTGCCCACGTAGGCAATAGCGTCGGCGTTCAGCGTGGAACTGGAGTGGCTGATGCCCTTGAAGCCGAAAGCCATGTTGTCGTTGACCGTGCGGATGTAGGTTTTTTCCGTCCGGTAGAAGCCTTTGTCCATTTCCTGCAGCTTGCGGGCAACGGGTAAAGTGGTGTCCACAAAGTCGCGGTAGTTTTTCCGGCTGGTGAACACAACGTCGGCGTCCACGTACATGAGGTTGGCAAAGCCGCTTAAATACAGCTCGGCGCAGATCACGCCGGTCAGCACAACCAATGTCGCGGAATGGGGCCGCCCGCCCTTGGAAGCGTCATAGGCGAGGAAGCCCGCGTACACAACCACCCACAGCAGGGAGCCCCAGATGGTAATCCGGGCGTCGATATACTCGTACCCGTACTTCTCCACGAGGAGAATAAACGCCAGCAAGCCCAACCCGGCCGCCGCCACGTTGCCGGGGGTGTACCCATCCTCCACGTTGTTGAAGGCGTCGAACGCCATCACCAGCAAAAACCCGCAGAGGATGAACGAATAGCGGTAGTTGAGCCAGTTGGGGTTCTGGAGCCCGTGCCAGACCAGATCCACCGTGGACATGGTCATGCTCATAAACAGGAAAAACACGATGACCGCCGACATGATTTTTTCCTTGACGGGAATTTTCCTGTTTACAAAGTACAGCGGCACTAAAAACAGCGGCATCATGCCGATGGACAGCGTGGGCAAGCCTTCCGGCCGCACCGTGTCGTAGGCGGCAAAGAGGAACTTGGGCAAAGCGTCCCAGATGGCAAACTTCGGTTTCAGCGCATAGCTGGGGTCGGTAAACTCAAACTTGCCCAAGCTCAAAGAGAAATACGCCGAAATCAGCATGGCCGCGGAGATAATCGCCGCAAGGATGGAAAAGAACGCAAATTTGCCCAGCTGGGGGAAAAACCTCGCGATTTTCCCCTTCTGGCCGTGGCATTTGACAAAGTAGGCATAAAAGAAATAGGCCGCCGTGAAGATAGCCACCATGTAGCCGATGTAAAAGTTGGAGATAAAAACCGCGCTCAACGTAACGGTATAAAGCAGGTACTTCCCTTCCGTCAGCAGCTGTTCCACCCCCAGCATAATGAGGGGCAGGCCGATGACCGCGTCCAGCCACATGGGGTTCATCTGGTGCAGCACCATGTACATCATCAGCGAGTACAGCGTGGAGAAAATGACGACGCGGATGCCGGAAGCGCCTCTCGATTTCCTCAGATAGTAGGCGAAGGTCACCGCGGCAAAGCCCGTGCGAAGCAGCGCCGTGAAAAGCAGCGCTTCGGTAATAAGCTTCTTAGGAAACAGCACGTAGATGAGCATGAACGGGCTGCCGGTGTAGTAGGCCATAATCCCGAAAAATTCGCCGCCGAGCGTCCTGCTCCAGTTGTACATGAGGCTGCCGTCGCCCCAGAAAGCGTCCCGGTAGGCCTCATAGTAGGCGATGTACTGGGCGTTTAAGTCCAATACCAGCAGGGAGTTGTTGCCGAAGGGGAACACCTGCCGGGTGGCGTACATCAAAAGCAGCACCGCCATGGGCAGGAAAAACACGATGCGGTAAAACTTTCGGGTTTCCTTGTCAACTGTTTTCCACAGCTTCATGGCCATCCTCCTGACCCCCGATCTCGTCCGCCAGCACGTACCGCGGCCGAGCCTTAATCTCTTCGTATATTCGGGCAATGTAGTAGCCGATGATGCCTAAACTGATCATCAGAATGCTTCCAATCAAAAGCAGAAGCAGAATTACCGTCGTAAAGCCTTCGGCGCTGTGGCCGGTGAGCTTGCGAATGAGCGTCTGCAGCCCCAGCACGATGGCAAACACGAAAAACGCGATGCCCACGCCCGTTACAAACTGCATGGGCACGGCCGTAAAGGACGCAATGGACGAAAGGGCGTACTTTATCAGGCGGCGGGGCGAAAACTTCGTTTTGCCCGCGTGCCGCTCCGCCACGTCAAACTCTACCACCGCCGTCTCAAACCCCAGCCAGCCGGACATGGCCCGGAAAAAGGTCTGCCGCTCGGGCATTTTGTTGAGTTCATTGACGACTTTCCGGTCTAATAGGCGGAAGTCGGAGCCGTTTCGAAGGTCCTGCCCCGACATGGCCTTAAGCAGGCCGTAGAACATATTGGCAAACAGCCGGTACGTCCATTTTTCCGTCCCGCGGGAGCGCTTTTTGGCCTCCACCACGTGGAACCCCTTGTCTTTCCAGAGGGAGTACATGCGCACAAGCGTTTCCGGCGGATGCTGCAAATCCGCGTCCATGACCGTGCAGCATTCCCCTTTGGCCGCCCGGAGGCCGGCAAAAATCGCCGATTCTTTCCCGAAGTTGCGGGAAAAGCGCAGGCCCCGGATACGGGAGTCTTTCTTTGCCTCCTCGGAGATTTTCTCCCAGGTTTTGTCGGCGGAGCCGTCGTCCACAAAAATCAGCTCGAAGGGGATTTGCGCGCCGTCCAGCGCCGACCGCACCCGTTCCGCCAAGGCCGCGACATTGTCCTGTTCGTTGTACGCCGGTATGACGACCGACATCATGCCTTCCATTGCCGAAAATTCCCTCTTTTCCTGCGTTATCGGGCCATTTTAATGCGCTTCTCCATGAGGTCGTAATTGGTGGCAAAGGCCAGGGCCGTCTCCTTGGAGATGCGGTTCGCTTCAAACAGGGCGAAAATGCTGCTGTCCATGCTGATCATCCCCTCGTTGGGCGAGGAGTGGATCACGGAATCTAATTGGTGGGTTTTGCCTTCCCGGATCATATGGCGCACGGCGCTGCTGGCCGTCATGATTTCAAACACGGGGATCACCGTCCCGTCCAGAGCGGGAATCAGCTGCTGGGAGATGACGGCTTCCAGCACCATGGCCAGCTGAATGCGAATCTGCCGCTGCTGCTCGGCGGGGAACACGTCGATTACGCGGTCAATGGTGTTGGCCGCGCCCACCGTGTGGAGGGTGGAAAGGACCAGATGGCCCGTTTCCGCCGCCGTCATGGCCGTGGCGATGGTGTTGTAGTCCCGCATTTCGCCAATTAGTATGACGTCTATGGACTGCCGCAGCGCCGCCCGCAGGGCGTTCAGGTAGTTGTCCGTATCGGTGGCGATTTCCCGCTGGGTCACGATGCTCTTTTTGTGCCGGTGCAGAAACTCGATGGGGTCTTCGATGGTGACGATGTGGCAGTTTCTTGTGGAGTTAATTTCGTCAATCATGCAGGTCAGCGTCGTCGTTTTGCCGCTGCCCGCAGAGCCGGTCACTAAAATCAGCCCCTTCTGCCGGTGGGCTAATGAAAGCACCGCTTCGGGGATGTTGAGCTTTTTTGGGTCCGGCAGCGAAAAGGGCACCACGCGGATGACCGCCGACATCGTGCCCCTTTGCTTAAACGCGCTGACGCGGAACCGCGCCAGCCCGGGAATGGACAGGGAAAAATCGTCGTCCCCTTTCTCCAGCAGCCGGTTGACAGGCCGGGCGTTGGCTGCCGTGTACAGGGCGTTAATGATGGCTGCCGAATCTTCGGGGGTGAGCACCTGCTCGTCCCTGCGGATAACCCCTTCGATTTTGTAGGAGATGGGCAAACCCGCGATGATAAAAATGTCCGAAGCGTTCAGCGCCACCGCCTGTTGTAAAACTTCCTGCAGCATTTTGATCTCCTTTATCTCTCTTTCTCTTTTTGAGTATAGCCAATCAATCGATGATTTCAACCAAATCGCCGCCGGGGACGGTCTCCTCTTCCTCGGTGTACATGGCGGTTTTCCACTGCGAAATAGCCGAGCGGATGTTCCCATCCCACCCGTCGGCAAAGGAAAGGACGACCTTTGTCGTTGCTTCCCCGTAGGAAACCTCATAGGAAATAGACACGGCAAAACCGTCCCGCGCAACGGTCACGGGCAGGGATGCCAAAAGCCTGTCCGCCTCGCCGCCCCACTCGGATACGGGCATCGGTTTCAACGGCAAAAGGGCGGAGTCTATCTCCGCCAGCAAAGCTTCGGCGGCCTGCTCCGCTTTGTGCCGGGCCTTAAGGGTATTTTCCTGCCGCAAGACCATGCGCCGGTCGGCCCGGGCGGACACAAGCGACAGCACCGAAAATATAACAAGGGAGAGAACGGCAAAAATCACCAAAACGGAGCTTCCGCCCACATTGATGACGGCGCTTTTCGACCGCTTCATATTCTCTCCCTCCTTATTGACGAGTATGAATCCTTTTAGTTCCCGGCCGCATGAATGCTGACATAACGCGTGGCTTCCGTTTCCGAAAGGATTTCGCCTTTATCGTTTTCCACGCGGATGGCGGCCGTATAGACCTTCCCCGCGGGCGTGCTGCTTTCCGAGAAGGCGACCAGCAGCGTCAACTCGTCCTGCTGTTTGGCGTACACGCCGTTTTCCCCGGTAAGGCCCAGTAAGGACACCACCGTTTCCGGGCGGTCGGCGGCGTATTTGGCCGCTTCGTAGGCGTTTTCCGCCAGAAGCAGCGCCGCCTGCTTTTGGGTTGCCTCTCTGGAAACCGTGTAGGCGCGGACAAACACCATGGCCGTAATCGTCGCCGCTATGAGGAAAAAGAGCAGCATCATCATAAGCTCCGCCATAAAGGCCAGAGACTTGCCCGTGGTGTATGCAGGTTTTACCCGAAGGTGCTCCGCCGGAAGGTACCAACGTATCATACCGATCCCCCTACTGCCCGGAGGCACGTAAATACACAAAAGCGCTGTTTTCCGCCCCGTCGGACGTTGCAATCTCAATACAAAGCAGCCCGGGGGCAACTTCCGAGATTTTGAGTTTTGCCAAAGGGAACACCGGCTGCCCAAACTCCAGCCCGACGCTGGCCCCGGGCAGAGCCGTCAGCTCGCACAGGTAGCCGTTATAGGTATATATCTTCGTCTGAATCACGCGGCCGCCGAAATCCTGGTCGAGGCAGAGCACGTCCCCTTCCTCCCCCGGCTCCACGTAGACAGCGCCGGAAGCGTCGGCGTTTTTGATGCGGCCTTCCAGGTACACAAGCGGCACGTGGGTATCGAAAAACTTGTCCGAGTCTTTGACAATGTTCTTATACGCCCGGGCGCCAAACAGCGTGTAAAGCAGCGCGGACACGGCGAAGACGCAAAACAGCGTCAAAACGAGCATGACCGTCAGCCAGGAAGCGGCTCTGTGCCTGCCGATTTTCATTATCGCCAGCCTCCCGAATCATCCACCCGCAGCACCGAAATCTTCGGCGCGATGTTGTTGCCGTGCCGCTCGTATTCGACCAAAAACACATCCCGGTCGATCTGCAGCCCGTAGACTTCTTCCATATACTCCAGGGAAGGCGGGTACCTTCCCTCCATGGCATAGCAGTGGATGGCCGCGCGCCAGACGGCGTTGCGGATTCTTTCTTCCTGCCGCGCCTTTTCGCAGGGGCCAGGCTTGGCCGAAAGGTAAAAGAGCATGCCCAGACAGACGGCAAACACCGCCAGTGATATCAGCCACGGCCTAAGCGTATCCTTTTGCTTCATAATCTTCTTCATGCCGGCCGCCCCCTAACCGATGGAGGACATAACGCCCAGAAGCGGCAGCAGCACGGAAAGCAGTATCAATCCCACCAGCGCCGAAAGCAGCGTGACCAGCAGCGGCTCCACCAGCGAAATCATCTGGTTGGCCACCATCTCCGCTTCCTCATCCAGATTGTCCGCCAGCTGGGCAAGAACGCTGTCCGTCTGTCCGGCTTTCATGCCCACGGCCAGCATGTTGGCCTGCAACGGGGTTAAAATCCCCGCGTCGCCTAAAGCCCTGGCTAACGTCGCGCCCTGCTTCATGGCCGTCTGGGCTTCCTTGAGTTTTTTCAGGATGGCCTTATGGGTCGTCATGGTTTCGGCCACTTCCACCGCCTCATCGGTGTTTTTGCCCGATGCCATGGCCAGCGCCAGGGAGGAAGCAAGCCGCCCGACGGAGATTTTTTCATATAACCGTCTGGTCAGAAAGCTTCTTTCCAGAAAGCCCTGCCAAACGCTTGCCCCGCGCCGGGCAAGCAAAATTACCAGTACCGCCGCGGCGCAGATAGCCAGCAAGATCACCAGCGCCGCGCCGGCCCACCGGCCGAGCCGCAGAAACACGGCGGAAACACCCGTCATTTCCATGCCCAGCTCGGCAAAGACCCGATTAAAAATCGGCAGAACCTCGGTAATGAGCACAAACAGCACCGCCGCCAGCATCCCTGCCAGCACGGCGGGGTACAGCAGCGTGTTGCGGATAATCCGCCGGTTGGCCGCCTCCTGGGCGTAATACTCCGACAGACGGCGGCAGACCTCGTCCAGCCGGCCCGTCATTTCGCCCACAGCCACCATGCGCACGGCATAGTCCCGGAAACAGCCGCTGTTTCCCAGCGCCTGGTGCAGGGGCATCCGAAGCTCGGTGACTTCGGATTCCATTTTCTCGTAAAAACTGTCGTTCACTCCGTCCCGAAGCAGGCCGATGCCTTCCTGCAGGGAAATGCCCGCGTCCAGCACCATGCCCAGACGCCCGAAAAAAGCGGCGGTTTCCTCCGCCGTAAAGCGGCGGACTTTCTGCTTTTTGCTCATGGGTTCGCCTCCTTTACTCAAATGAGGACGCTGTGTATTGATACCCTCTGGTGTGATACTCCAAATCTCCGGCGGCGTAGGTGGGGTCTATCCGCGTCCAGGCCCCCGCTTTGACCGAAAGCCCACCCGGCAGGGTGCCGCCCGTTTCGCAGTAGACTTCTACCCAGGCGTGGTACGACGGCCCGCTGCCCGTGTTCACGTAGCCTTTCACCAGCCGCGCCGGTATGCCGAAAGAGCGCAGCATGGCCGCCATGAGAGAGGCATAGTCGTAGCAGATGCCTTTTTTGCTGGACAACGTGGCGTCGGGCGACGGGATATACTGGGTCAGCCGCCCTTCCAAAACGTCTTTGGCCCTGTTGTTATCGTAGGAAATGTTCTTGGCAATCCAGGCGTAGATTTTTTCCAGCACTTCAAAGTCGGATGCGCTGTCTTGGGCGATGTCCGCGGCTTTCGTCACCGCGCTGGACGACGACGTGAAGTACACCGTCTGCGTCGGCACCACGTAGGGCCCGTTGGCGCTTTTCAGGCTCACCTGGGTTTCAAAGGCCAGGGCGACGGCGTAGCTGGTGCCCTCCACCTGCTCGTAGACGGTGATTTTGTACGTGCCGCTGCCGTAGGTCAGCGGGAACACCTCGTACTTCTGCCGCTGGATCAGGTCGTAAGTCATGTTTTTATCGCCCATGGCGATGCGGACTTTGACCCGCTTGGTCGTGTTCTGGTTGTATTTGACGCTCACATACCCGTCGGCTGCGTTGCTGTAATCCACCGTGGCGTAGACGTTGGCCTGCACATTCGTGCCCGGCTGCGTTGGGGTTTTAGTTTTCTGCTGCAAAGAGGGCTTGGCCGGGGCCGTGGTGGCCGGCGGCTGGGTCGTTCCCGGCGCGGTTACCGTTGTGCTGGGCCTTGTCGTTGTCTTCGGAGCCGTCGTGGTGGTTTGTGACAACCTTGGATGGGTGGTGGTAGTAGGTGTGGTTACTTTCGTTGTGGTCGAGAAGGCAGGCGGCGCGGATGTTTCCGTTGTGCTTGTAACCGTTTCAGGCGGAATCGGCCATGTCACCCCCCAGGGAATGGACTCGGAGGGCGGTGAGGAGCTTCCACCAATCGGGAAAGGTGCCTGTTCGACGGTTTCGGCAGAAGTACTGTCGAAAGTTGACGCAGGCGGATCAGACGTCGGCGCGGTGTAGGTATCCGACGTGCTTTCCTCGCTTGGCGGTGTGGTTACATGGGTTGCGTCCGTGTCGTGGGAGTCCCCACGCGTTTCGGTGGGCGTTGTGTTACCGGAAGTAACTCCCGGCTGCTTGGTAACGGGATGACAGGCAACGCAGATCATCTGAAGCGCGATTAGGACCCACGACAGTTTCCGCAAAGAGTGTTTGCGATTTGTCATAGTTCCGCCTTTCCCCGATCGTGATGGCAGAAACCTGCCGGTACCATATAGGGAATGCCGCTAGCTCCCGGGTTGGACACGGTGCAGTTTTATTCCAGGAGCGCCGTTTCCTCGGCTATCTGCTTTTCGCAGCTTCGCATGGCCAAAATGGTCAGTTCCATAAGTTTATCCAGTTCCCAGCCCAGCATTTCCGCCCCCCGGGCAATCACTTCCCGGGAACAGCCGGCGGCAAAGCTGGGGGTTTTGAACTTCTTTTTGAGCGATTTAACTTCCATGTCCTGCACACTGCCCGACGGGCGCATTTTCGCCGCCGCGCCGATGAGCCCCGTAAGCTCGTCCACGGCAAAGAGGACTTTTTCCATCTCGTGCTCGGGCGCGATGTCCACGGTTATGCCGTAGCCGTGGCTGCACACGGCGCGGATCACGTCCTCGCCGACGCCGGCGTTTCGCAGAAGTTCCGGCGCGGCTTTGCAATGCTGGTCGGGGTACTGCTCGTAGTCGATGTCGTGGAGCAGGCCGACGACGCCCCAGAAATCCTCCTCGTCGGCGTAACCCAGCTCTTTTGCGAACCAGCGCATGACGCCTTCAACGGTCAGCGCGTGCTGAAGGTGGAATTTCTCCTTGTTGTACTTTTTCAGCAGTTCCCATGCGGTCGCACGGTCAATGGTAGTTCTCATCTGAAAATCCCTCACTTAAAAAAGATTATAGCACATCCCTTCTTTGCTGTAAAGAGAAGATATTTTCGGCGAAAGTTTCGGGATTTGCGCCCGTTTGCCTGGTTTTCAGGCGGAAAACCGGGCCGCCTGGGAAAAACTTCCCCGTCGGGATTGTAATGCTTTTTTAATAAAGACGTCATGAAAACAAGAAACGGCAGACAGGATCCTGTCTGCCGTTTCGTCGCTGTTTCCATCCGGAGCAAAATTGCCGCGCGGAGAAACAGGGGGAAAACTTATTCGTCTTTATCTTTCTTTTCGCGGAACAGAACAATCATGAGCCGGATAAACAGATACAGCACCACCAGCGCCATGAACACAAAGGCCAGGCCGTAGCCCATCAGCTGCAGGCCGTTGATCAAGGCCTGATCGGCCATCTCCTGGGTAATTCCGTTGGATGCGGCCGCGGCGATCAAGGATAACAGAGACATTGGCATTTCCTCCTTAACCCACAATACCCGTCAGAAGCGGCACCACCGTCAGCACGACGCCGCCGGCGATAACGGAACCGATCTGACCCGATACGTTGGCGCTGACTGCGGGCATCAGGATGAAATTGGTCGGGTCTTCATCCTTGGCCATGCGCTGCACAATGCGGGCCGCCATGGGGAAGGCGGAGATGCCGGCCGCACCGATCATGGGGTTGACCTTTTCCCTGGAGAACAGGTTCAGAAGTTTGGCAAACAGAACGCCGCCCGCCGTGTCAAACACGAAGGCCACAAGGCCCAGCGCCAGAATGACGATGGTCTTGACAGTCAGG
>JAKPBM010000346.1 GCA_029778935.1 Bacillota bacterium
CGGAGACATAGGCTTCCGATACGTACCCCGTCAACTCCGACAGGCGCACAAGATACCAGCCGTTTTCCTTGCCTAAAATCTCAACCCTGGTGCCGCGGGGAATATTGCCGAGAGATTCGGCCAAGGTGGACGGCTTCAGCCGCAGGTTTACGTAGCTGCCCGTAAAGACGCCGTATTTTGTCTGCGGTTCGGGGTCCGTTACGGTTTGAATGGTGGCGTAGTCGGAGCTTATGTAACCCGTCTGCCCGTTTTTCAGGCGGACTTTATACCAGCCGGATACGGTTTCCAGCACTACCACGCTTTCGCCCTTTTTGACCGTGCCGACGACGGAATAGCTTGTCCCCGGGCCGGAACGGACATTGACCACAGAGCCGGTGATAACGGCGTATGTGTCTTTTGCCGGCGGTTCGGGCGTAGGCTGCTCAGGCGTGGTCGGTTCGGAGGGTTCCGGCGTCGTAGGTTCGGAAGGCTCCGGAGCCGGCGCGGTCTGTACGGAAACATAGTCGGCGCTGATAAAGCCGACCTGTCCGTTTGCCAGGCGCACCTTATACCAGCCGTTTACTTTTTCAAGAACCGTGACTTTGTCGCCCTTTTTCACTGTCGCGATGACGGAATAGCTTGTCCCCGCGCCGGAACGGACGTTGACCACCGAACCGGTGATGGTGCCGGCGGTTTCCGTGGAGGGCGTTGTCGGGGTGGTGGGAGTGGTCGGGGTAGAGGGCGTGGACGGTTCCGTCGGCTTGGAAGGCGTTGACGGAGTAGAGGGCGTGTTGTCCTCCGGCTTGGAGGTGACGGTGATAAGATCGGCCCGGATGTAGCCGATCTGGAACTCGATTTTTACCTTGTACCAGCCGTTTTCTTCGCCAAGGATTTCCACTTCTGTGCCCTTGGCCACCACGGTCAGACGGGCGTCATTGGTGGACGGGCCGGCGCGTACATTCACATTGCCCGTGTTGACAATACCCTTGGGGTTTTCCTTCACGGCGCCGTCCGGCAGAATTTCCACGTAAGAGGCGGAAATGTAAGCTTTCAGCCCGTGCAACGAAACGTACAGCCAGCCGTTTTCCGGGCCGCTCAGAATCTCCACGATTTCCCCTTTGGAAACGCCGCCGACGATGCTGGCGGACGTGGAGGGAGCTGAGCGCAGGTTGACATAGCCGCCGGTGACTTTTCCATACTTTCCCGCAGCAAAGGAGGAAACGGAAAGCCACGCGCCCAGAACCAATACCAGCAAATATTTACCGTAACGCCTGATCATGTGATACCCAACCCGGCCTTTCGCTTATCTATGGTCGGAATGTTTACATCTTGCCGTCCAGGGCGCGCTGCAGCCAACCGGACGCGATGTCCATGGCGGGGTACAGCCCTTTCTTTTCGCTTTTGCGCACAATGCGGTCTTTCGGTCTTATGTCGGGGTCCGTCTGCTGAAGATAGACGCCCACGCGGGTGGACATGGGAACCCCGTTGCGTTCCTCGCTTTCAAGCACTTGCAGCATGACAATATATTTGTCGGCCATACTGCCGTAGTAGAGGGTATTATCCTTTCGAATGAGCGGTTTGCCCTGATACATCAACATGTTGGTGTTTTGCGTAGCCAATACAATAACCTCCCTTATCCGGATTACTTGCAGTATGTCCCGCCCGAAGCATTGCCAAACGTATTTGCAGTTTTTCGGCGGGCCGGTGTAAAAAGAAAAAGCAGACCGATAGGCGAACGGGAAAAATGTGCCTGCGGCTGCTGCTTATCCTTGGAAATCCCGCTTAAACGTCTAAGTAATGTTTCACAAGCACCTGCAAAAGCTCATCCCGGTCGATGCGCCGGATGAGGCTTCTTGCGTTCTTGTGATTGGTGATATATCCGGGATCTTCGGAAAGGATATAGCCGACGATTTGGATGATGGGGTCATACCCTCGTTCCTTCAGCGCCTCATACACAGCCGTCAGCACCTGTTTCATTTCCCGTTCGTTGTCAGACGGGATCGAAAACTTTACGGTATCTCCCTCAAACACGGCGGCACCTTCCTTTCACAGCGTGGCAAGTAGACCTTGCCCTATATAAAATAGGATACCCGAAATGGGTAAAAAATGCAAGGGCTATTTACAAAAAACACAGAATTTTTACAAATTATGCCAGAATCCTATAAGCCGGCAGTAAAAAACGAACCGGGAAAACCGAAATATAAAGCGGTTTTCCCGGAAAAGGGGCATATTTAATTAGATTTACTAGGACATGCGGAAGTCCAGATTCTTGGGAAGGGCAAACTCCTTGCGCACTCTGGCGGAAAGCTCGGGCCCCGGCGTTTCGCCGGCGGCAATCAGTTCTTTTTCGCGGATTAGGTACCAAAGGTCGCTTAAAATCACTTCGCCTTCCCGGATATCGGCGATTTCGCTTAGGTTCATAAGCATTTCCTCGCCTTCGGCCAGCCGGTTTTCGAAAATCAGGCAGCGGGCGCAAATCAGGCGGACCCGCGGGTCATCGGCCACACGGGGCGTAAGTGCCGGCAGTACGGCCAGAAAACGGGCACTCCTGCCTGCGGCGAAGGCGGCGTTGCCGAATTCCACGGCCAACGCGCGGCAGTCCGGCGCCATGCGGCAGGCCTGCTCGTATAAATTCATGGCTTTGTCCGCGTCTTTCTCCTGATACAGCGCCAGCCCCGCCAATCCACGCAGCGCCCAGGGGGAGGGGGAGAGGGCAAGGCTTCTTTCAAAGGCGTTTCTGGCTTTGTCAAACTCCCGGTCGTTGTAGAACATCACGCCCAGGTGCAAAAACGCCGCCGGGTTGTCCTTGTCGGCTTTGGCGACGCTCTGTTCTAACAGATTGCGCCAGAAACGGCCCACTTCGTAGGCCTTGGGCGGCTCGGAAACGTCTGTTAGGCCGAACCGTCCTCGCTCGAGCAGCATAAGCCACGGCTTTGCCTTTTCGGCTTCCTCCTCCGGCACACAGCTAAATGACAAATGGGCGGGCATATGTACGCTGCCGTCTTCTTTGGCCCGCGCCATGTTCAAACAGCCCCACGGGCTCCCGCCGGAAACGGGTATGCCCGGCGTTCTGCTTAGCTTTTCGGTCTGCGCAAAGAGAGAGTTGACCGTGGCGCGCGGCAGGGCGGCTTCCAGACGGGCGGAGGCTTCCTTCTGTGCCGCTTCCCACGGGCCGTGGGCGGCTTCGGCGTCCACTTCGAAGGGGCCGAAGGCTTCCATCCATTCAAATGTGGCGTAAGCCGGCATGGGCAGGTATTCCATCTGGCTGCGGCCTAACCCGGCCTGAATTTCGATATACGCCGAGCCGGGCTGAGAAAGGTATTCCTGCCAGCGGCGGCCGCCTTCTCCCATGCCCCAGAGGAAGAGCTTGCGGCCTTTGAGCTGGTCCGTGGACGTCTGCACAAAGCCTTTGCCGTTTCCGTCCACGGCGGCGATAAACGGGCGCATGCCCTTTTCCAGGTAGAAGAAAAAGTCCATGGCCCGGTGGATGTTGGTGGTGTAGCTGGCGTCCGTGTCCAAAACGTGGGGGAAGGGGCGGAAGGAAAGGCCCGTTTCATAGCTGAGATGAAGGGCTTTGTCCGCCGGCACGATGACGCGCACGTCTTCGGCCTCGTTTACGGCCATGTTCGTCCACCAGTACATGGGGATTTCCCGGTTCTGGGTGTTGTAGATGGCAAAACGGGCAAAAAGGAAACTGCTTCCTTCGGGGAGGAAGAAGTCCATCTGGTAGACGCAC
>JAKPBM010000331.1 GCA_029778935.1 Bacillota bacterium
GGAAAGCTTCACCTTGCGGCAAGCGTGTGTCCTGGCCGGCAGGCTTAGATAATCCCGCCGGGCGGCATACCTTATCTTGACAGGCGGGTTGTCAAACTGCACCGGCGCGCCAAACAGGCACGGCAGGAAAGAACCCGAGCCTTTAAGCCGTTATTTCTGCTTTCCTGTCACTAAGAATGCTTTGTAACATCTCAAAAAGGCATTAAGAACACCTTAATCCCCCGCCGCCGGAACATTCCCGCCGATTCCAAAACCTCCGCTGCCAAATGCAAGGGCAAATTTGTCCATTCTCCCTGCCGCACATAGACTTTTTTTATGTCATGCGCTATAATAGAGGCATCAAGTACATATGCGGAAAAGAGGATAAAACAGTATGCATGTCGGTGTGTTGATTTCCCTTCACCATGTGGAAGAAAAGATGAGAGAATCGGCTGGTTACGGCTTTCAAAGCTGCCAGATTGTTTCCTGGGATATGGGCTCCTTTACGGAGGAGAACGCCGCCAGAGTGCGGAGAGCCGTTGAAGAAACGGGCATGACCGTTTCCACCTTCTGGTGCGGCTGGCCTGGCCCCGCCGCCTGGAACTTTACCGACGGCCCGCTGACGCTGGGTCTGGTTCCGGAAAGCTACCGGTTCGAGCGGACGAAAGCGCTCATCGCCGGCGTGGAATTCGCCCACGCCTGCGGCATTTCCCAAATCGCCACCCACGCGGGCTTTATTCCCGAGGACATGAACGACCCCAAATACGCCGGCACCCTGGTCGCGCTGAAGCAGATTGTGCGGGCCTGCAAGAAGTACGACATGCGCTTCCTGTTTGAAACGGGGCAGGAAACGCCGGCCACGCTTCTGCGCACCATCGAAGACTTAGGCGGCGAAAACGTGGGCATCAATCTGGACACGGGCAACCTGATCCTCTACGGCAAGGCCAACCCCGTAGACGCGCTGGACGTTTTCGGCAAGTACGTCTACGACACCCACTGCAAAGACGGCCTGTACCCCACCAACGGCCGGGAGCTGGGCAAGGAAACGGCTTTGGGACAGGGCGCCGTCGACTGGCCCAAACTGGTGGCCAAGCTGAAAGCCCTCGGCTACCAAGGCCCTCTCACCATCGAACGGGAAATCAGCGGCCCGCAGCAGACCAAAGATATCCTGGCCGCAAAAGAGCTTCTTGAGAAGCTGATTGCCGAGTAAATCTTCCCTTAAAAGGAGGAGAACCCATGTCTAACCCGCTGGTAACGATCGAAATGGAAAGCGGGGGGCAGATCGTCATCGAGCTGCTGCCGGACGTCGCCCCCAACACCGTCAACAACTTCATAAGCCTTGTGCAGAAGGGCTTCTATGACGGAACGATCTTCCACCGAGTGATCCCCGGTTTCATCATCCAGGGCGGTGACCCGGAAGGCACCGGCAGGGGCGGCCCCGGGTATACCATCAAAGGCGAATTTGCCCAAAACGGCGTAACCAACCCCCTGGCTCACAACCGGGGTGTTGTCTCCATGGCCCGCAGCAGGCATTTTGACTCCGCCGGTTCGCAATTCTTCATCATGGTGGACAGCGCTCCCCACCTGGACGGCGCCTACGCCGCTTTCGGCCGCGTCGTTTCCGGCATGGACGTGGTGGACGCCATCGTTTCCGTGCCCACGGACGCATATAACCGCCCCCTCCAGGACCAGCGCATGAAAAAGGTCACGGTTGACTGCAAGGGGGTGACCTATGCCGAGCCGGAAAAACGATAAGCTGTCGCAGATTGTCTTCCGGAAGAACGCCAACTGCCTCGCCACCGCCGTCGTCCTGCTGGGCGTTACGGGCCTGCTGGTTTTCCTGGCCCGCCGGTACCCTTCGGCGGTGGAGTCGGTCTACCGGCCCTTTTCCCGTTTTGCTCTAAACGGGCTGGCCTGGGTCGCCCAGGTGGTTCCCGTTTCGTTGGCGGAGATTCTGCTATACTTAGTGATTGCGGCGGGGCTTGTGGCCGTCGTTTACCTGCTGATACGGCTTATCAAAGGGCCGAGGCGCCTGTCGGCCCTTGTCGGATGGCTGGCCCGCGTGCTGGCCGCAGGGTCTGTCTTTGTGTTTGCCTTCTATCTGCTTTGGGGCTTAAACTATCACGCCCCCAAGCTCTCCGAAACCCTCTCTTTGCCCGTCCAGCCCAGAACGGCGGAGGAGCTGGCCGCCCTGACGAAGTACCTGGCCGAAAAGGCCAACGCCCTTTCCGCGCAGGTACAGCGGGACGAAAACGGCTCTGTTGTCCTGTCCGACTGGGACGAGGTGGCCAAAGCCGTGGCAGAGGAGTTCTCCAAAACCACCGGCCGGCCGGAAGTGGCCGTCAAGCCCGTGCTGTTTTCCAAAGGCCTATCCATGATGCAGGTGACGGGCGTTTTTTCGCCTTACACCGGGGAAGCCAACGTCAACCGCGACAACGTGGCGTCGGACCTGCCCTTCACCATGGCCCACGAGATGGCCCACCGCTACGCCATCGCGCCGGAAAACGAGGCCAACTTCTTTGCCTTTTATACCTTGCACGAAAGCGACAACCCGCTGCTATCCTACAGCGCCCATCTGGCCGCTCTGCGTTCGGCCCACAACGCGCTGGCGTCGGCAAACGCCTCCCTGGCGTCGGAAATCGCCGCCACGTATGACGAGCGGGTCATCGCCGACATTCGCGAATACAACCGCCACTGGGCGCAGTACGAGGGGAAGGTGGCCGAGGTATCCACCAAGGTCTACAACACATATCTGATCACCCAGGGCCAGGAAAGCGGCATCCGAAGCTACGGAGAGATGGTGGACTTGCTGCTGGCCTGGTTCGCTTCGGAAGCCCGCTAGCCCGACGGGTTTCCGGTTACAAATCGGACACTTTTGGCAGGTAAATTTATTTACAAATAGTGGTATGTTTTGTTTACATTTGGGTGATACTATAAATGTACGGATCGCACAGCAGCTGCAATCCAACCCCCTCCTTTCTATTTTTCTTTCTGTCTTGCGCTGCCTGCCCTAAGGGCGGCAAAATCGTAAGACGTCGGGCTGAATGGAATCCATTCAGCCCTCTTTTTTTATTTGCGGAGGGATTTGCATCGAAAAAAATCTTGCCTTTCTTTTGCTGATCTTATGCGGCGTTTCTTCCCTGATAGGCTTTTTCCTGGCGGGCCGGGACAAACGGGCCGCCAAAAAGGGCCGATACCGAACGCCCGAAAATCGTTTCATCGCCGTATCCCTGCTTGGCGGCGGGCTGGGAGTGTTAGCGGGGTTCTATCATTTCCGCCACAAGACAAAGCACAAAAAGCTGCTCTTTTTCGTCTGGGCGGCCGCACTGTTCTCCTATGCCGCCGTCGGTTTTTGCTTATATCTGTTACTTTAAAATGCGTGAAAGAAGGGATTCCCATGCCGAAAAAGAAACCTGTCCCCACAGAGTACGACCTGGCCGTGGACTACATCGTAAACCTGCAGCGCTTCGGCTCCCAGCTGGGGCTGGAGCGGGCCAAAGCGCTAAACGCCGCCCTGGGCAACCCCCAGGACAGGCTGAAGTTTATTCACGTGGCGGGCACCAACGGAAAGGGCAGCACCTCCACCATGATCGCCGCCGCCCTCACCGCCGCGGGGTATAAAACGGGCCTGTATACCTCCCCCTCCGTCGAGCGGTTTGAGGAGCGCATCCAGATCGACGGCCAGATGATTCCGCCGGAAGAGCTTGTCGCCGGCGTCGCCGAGGTCCGGCAGGCCGTGGACACCCTGCTGGCTCAAGGGCTGGAGCACCCGACGGAGTTCGAAGTCGTCACCTCCATGGCCTTTGCCTACTACGCAAGGCAGCGCTGCGACGTGGTCGTGCTGGAAACCGGCATGGGCGGCCGTTTTGACGCCACCAACACCATCGGAACGCCCCTTATGTCCGTCATCACGTCCATTTCCATGGACCATATGGCGGTGCTGGGCGACACGCTGGCCAAAATCGCCTTTGAAAAGTGCGGCATCATCAAGCCCGGCGCGCCGGTGGTCTGCGCCATCAACCAACCCGAGGAAGCCTTCGAAGTCATCCGCCAAAACTGCGCCGAAAAGGGCTGTCAACTGGTCGTGCCCGACGCTTCCGGCTTTGCCGTCACCAAGGAAGCGCCCGGCGAGCTGGCGTTTACCTATCAGGGTACCGCCTACGAAATGCGCCAGACCGGCCGCCACTTTGCCGAAAACGCCGTAACGGCCATCGAGGCGCTCAAACTCCTCCGCACCATGGGGTTTGATATCGCCGACGGGCACATCCGCGCCGGTGTGACAACTTCGCTGCCCGCCGGGCGGCTGGAAATGCTGCACAAAGAGCCGTACATCCTGCTGGACGGCGCCCACAACATCGACGGCATCCGCCGGCTCACCGAAACCCTCGACACGCTCTTTGCCGGCCGAAGGCTCATTACCGTTATGGGCATGTACAAGGACAAGGACTACGCCGCCTGCATCCCTGAGCTTGCCAAACGCAGCCACGTGTTCCTTGCCACCAGCCCCGGCGGCCCCCGGGCGCT
>JAKPBM010000352.1 GCA_029778935.1 Bacillota bacterium
CCGACCATCTTGTCGGTCACGCCGGCGACGGCGTATTCGACGGCGGCCTTACCAGCCAGGAAGGACTCTTCCACGTCCACCGCGGAAGCGCAGTGGGCGGCGCAGCGCTGCATGAGGGAGAACTCGATGCCGCGGGTCTTGCAGCCCAGGCGCTCTTTGATCATATTGGCCAGGGTGACGGCGATGCCGCCCAGCTGGGCATGGCCGAAAGAGTCGCGCTCTTTGGCGGACTGGCTGAGCTTCTCGACCATCAGCGTGCCGTTTTCATCGGAGATGCCTTCGGAAACGGCGACGATGCACTTGCCGGTGGCTTTGTAGATGCGGTCCACGTCGGCGAAGAACTTTTCCATGTTGAAGGGAATTTCAGGCAGGTAGATGAGGTCGGGGCCGGTGCCCTTGTAGGAAGCAAGAGCGGAGGCGGCGGTCAGCCAGCCGGCGTGACGGCCCATGATTTCCAGCACGGTGACCATGCCGGTGTCGTACACGCGGGCGTCATGGTAAATCTCCATGGCGGTGGTGGCAACGTACTTGGCAGCGGAGCCGTAGCCGGGGCAGTGGTCGGTGCCGAAGAGGTCGTTGTCAATGGTCTTGGGAATGCCCATGACGCGGCACTCGTAGCCGTTCTTCATCATGAACTTGCTGATTTTGTTGCAGGTGTCCATGGAGTCGTTGCCGCCGTTGTAGAAGAAGTAGCGGACATCGTACTTTTTAAAGATTTCCAGGATGCGCTTGTAGTCCGTATCGTCCACGTCGGGGTCCTTCAGCTTGTAGCGGCAGGAACCGAGGGCGGAAGACGGCGTGTGCTTTAAGAGTTCCAGCTCTTCCGGGTCTTCCTGGCTCATGTCGTAGAGAACATCGTCCAGAACGCCGCGGATGCCGTGGGCGGCGCCGTAGACCTTCGTGATGACGTCGCTGTCGAGGGCGGCGCGGATGGCGCCGTAAGCGCTGGCGTTAATGACCGAAGTCGGGCCGCCCGACTGGCCGATAATACATGCTCCTCTGAGCGTGCTCATGTTATAACCTCCTGAATCTATCCTTGGAATACAAAGTTTAGTATACTGTATTGTGAATGAAAATGCAAGACGTGCCGGACGATTTTCAGAGTAAAGCCGCTGGAATTAACGAATTTGATACATATTGTTGAATTCATGCTTACTCACAAAGAACAGCATGGCCCAAACAGGCGCCGGTTATGCTTTTTTCTGCGGCGTTCCGCTCCGGGGTGCGCCGCTCTGTTCATGTTTGTCCGAACCGTAAATGTGCGTGGTGTGGCTGATATAGTTGCCGAACCCCCGTTTTACGGGCGAAACAAGAAAACCAAGAACAATTCCGAACAAGCTTCCTGTTAGAAAACACAAAACGGAAGAGAATACCGCCGTCGACTTTTTCATCCTATCCCCCTATAAGTTGATAATTCTGTATGTACTAACATCGTTTCCGCTTTAAAACGACCCAAAAGCAAAGGCAAAGCCCGCCTTTGCTTTTGGGCGCATTCAGTGCTATCGCTTAAGCGTTTTCAATCAACTCGGCCACCAGTTTTTCCAGCGCGGCAAAATCGTTCTTTTCCGGACGCGCCACGTTGGGCGTAAGGGACCAGACTTCGCTCTGGCTGATGGTGTCGCCCGGGGAAACAAGGCCCAACGCGCCGAGGGACTCCAGCTCCAGGAAATGCCGGTTGGTGTACATTTCGAAGTTGCAGCCGTCGTCGGGGTAGTGTAAGTCTTTGTGATAGGCAAAACGCTTGACAAAGAGGGCGTTGTGGCAGAGGTAGGCCGCAAAGCCTCTGTTGTTGCTGGTGCCGATCTTAAAGGCGTTGGTGTTGTTGGGGTCCTGCTCCAGGGTGATGAGCGTTTTACCCCAGGTGACGCGGGGGTCGCTCATGTCGCAGTAGGGCCAGAGGGACATGGTGCGGTTGTGCAGCAGCCCCGTGTTGTTGACGTTCTGCGGAACGACGGCCAGACCGTTTTTGCACATGACGGAAATCTGCCACAGGCCAAAATAGGCGGGCTTTTCGGCGATGTTGGTGGCCTTGGCGGTTACTTCCACGGAGCCGTCCTCGCGGAAGGTGAGAACCAGCTGTTCCTGCACGGCCATGGCTTTCTGGGCAGGAGGAGTGAAGGTGATGGTTTGGCCGTTCACTTCGTAGGCAACAGGGTCGTTGTCGGGGATGTAAGTTTCGGGCTTGGACTCGGGGGTCAGCCAGATGCGGTGGCCGCCGTAGGTGCGCCAGTAGGCGCCGGGGTAAAAGACCTGGTCAAAAGCAGGGCCTTTTTCGACGATTTCGCCCGCCGTGTCCTCAAACATGAAGTTTCCGCCGCCGACTAAGGCGTACCGAAG
>JAKPBM010000406.1 GCA_029778935.1 Bacillota bacterium
CGATATACGGTTCGTTCTGGGCGAAGACCACATGGAAAACATGGACGAGGAGATTATTATCCGCTCGCCCGGGCTGCTGCCGACGCTGCCGGCGCTGAAAAAAGCGGCCGCCAACGGAAGCGTCATCACCTCCGAAATGGAGCTGTTTTTTGAATTCTGCCCCTGTAAGGTCATCGGCATAACGGGCAGCAACGGCAAGACCACGACATCCACGCTCATTGCCAAAATCCTGCAGGCGGCGGGGCACAAGGTGTATCTGGGCGGCAATATCGGAACACCCTTGCTTCCCAAAGTGCCGGAGATGACGGAATCGGACATCGCCGTGGTGGAACTTTCGTCCTTCCAGCTAATGGATATGAAGCAATCGCCCGCCGTGGCGGTGGTCACCAATGTGTCACCCAACCACCTCGACAAGCATACGGATATGGAAGAGTATGTGACGGCGAAGGAGGCGATTTTTGCCTATCAAAGCGGTTCCGGCCTGCTGGTGGCCAATTACGACAACGAATACACCCGTGCATTTTTGCAAAAGGCAAAAGGCAGAACCCTTGCCTTTTCCGACACGGCGGAACTGCCCGACGGGGTGTACGCCAAAGACGGGGTTGTATACTATCTGGGCGAGCCGGTTTTGGAAGAAAAGGATATGATTCTGCCCGGCCGGCACAACGTGCAGAACATGATGGCGGCCATGGGCGCCACCATGGGGCTGGCAAAACCGGAGCATGTGCGGGAAGTGGCGGCGACGTTTTCCGGCGTGGAGCACCGGCTGGAGTTTGTGCGGGAGCGAAACGGGGTTTCCTACTACAACAGCTCCATCGACTCGTCGCCCTCCCGGACGGTGGCGGCGCTGTCGTGCTTTGAAAAGCCCGTGGTATTGATTGCCGGCGGGTACGACAAGCACATCCCCTTTGAGCCGATGGTGGAACCGGTGCTGGCTAAGGTGCGCCATCTGATTCTGACCGGGCACACGGCGGAAAAAATCGAGCAGGCGGTGGTGTCCCACCCCGCATACCGGCCGAACCAACCCGAAATCACCCGGGCGGAAAACCTCGCCCGCGCCGTGGAGATTGCCGCGGCGTCGGCAAAACCGGGGGAAGCGGTGCTTCTTTCGCCGGCCTGCGCGTCCTTCGACGCGTTTGCCAACTTTGAGGAAAGAGGCCGGGCGTTTAAAGAGGCGGTGCGAAGGCTTCCGTAAGGTTGCATTTTCGCCCGGTATATGCTAAAATAACAGGAATTAAGGGAGATAATAATTGTATGGAAAAGTTACTTGTCTGCGTGCTTTTCGGCGGCGTTTCCCCGGAGCACGAGGTGTCCTGCGCGTCGGCAAGATCCGTGCTGGACAATATCGACCGGACGAAGTTTGACGTGCTGCCCGTCGGCATCACGAAAGACGGCCGGTGGCTTTTGACCCATTGCGAACCGGAGGACGTGGAAAACGGCAACTGGGCCGGTGACCCGTCGTCCGTTCCTGTGGTGTTTTCCCCCGGCCGGGGCAAAGATTCCGGCCTATGGACGGGAAGCCAATGGATCCGGCCCGACTGCGTGTTCCCCGTGCTGCACGGCGAAAACGGCGAGGACGGCAGCATGCAGGGGCTGTTCTCCTTAGCGGGCATCCCCTTTGTGGGCAGCGGCGTGGCCTCCTCGGCCATCTGTATGGATAAGGCCTTTACCAAGATGCTCTGCGACCGGGCGGGGATTGACCAGGCCGAGTGGATGCTTGTCTACCGGCGGGAGCTGGAACAGAATCTGGACGAAGTAGTCTGCCGCGTAGAAGACCAGTTTACTTACCCCGTCTTTGTAAAGCCCGCCAATACGGGCTCTTCCGTGGGTGTTTCCAAGGCGAAAAACCGCGCCCAGCTGGAGGAAGCTCTGTTTCTGGCCGCAAAATTCGACCGCAAGGTATTGGTGGAGGAGTTTATCGACGGGCTGGAGCTGGAGGTGGCCGTGCTGGGCAATGAAGAGCCGATTGCTTCCGGCGTGGGGCAGATTCTGCCCTCGAGGGAGTTTTACTCCTACGAAGCCAAGTACATCGACGGCACCAGCGGGCTGAATTTTGAACCGCCTCTGACCGAAGCCCAGACGGAGGAAGTTCGGCAGACGGCGCTGGCCGT
>JAKPBM010000413.1 GCA_029778935.1 Bacillota bacterium
ACGTGCAGGGGCTTTTCCGAAACCGGCGGCAAAGCCTTCTTTTTGGCCGGTCGTGTGACCGGCGCCCAGAGGGGGACACGCTCGCCCAGCAGGCACTGGTAGGCGGACATGGCCGGGTTTTGCATAAACAGCCGCCGGAACAGCCCCGCCCCCTGGTCGTTTTCCGTTAAGACGTTGGCCAGCGCGCAAAGGCTCATGCCCATGTGGTGGGCCATGTAGCTTTGCACCACGGCCCGCTTTTCGCCAGCCAGCCGTGCGGAGGTAAAGTCGATAGCTTCGTACAGCCCCATCTGCCCGCCGAAGCCGTTGGCAAATAATGCTTTGATATTGGCCAGCGCCGCCTCAGGCTCCACCATCAGCGCCAGGTACGACGCGTACGGCGCGATGACCAGCTCCTCGTCCAGCCCCGGCGCCAAACCCAAAGCGGCGACGCCGTGGCCTTTGTAGCGGTAGTGCAGCGCGCCGTCAAAGGCAAAGAAGCCGCTTTCCGAGCAGCCCCAGACGCCGCCTTTCGTGCGCAGCCGCTGGCAGAACACGGCGTAGCGGTTGGACTGGTCAATGAGGGAGTTTTTCACATCGGGCAGGAAAATCTGCGGCATCAGATACTCGAACATGCTGCCGCCCCAGGAAAATAGGCCGGCAATCCCCTTGGTTTTCGACAGGGGCCGGCCCAGCGCCCACCAGTGGGAGGGCGGCACGTCGCCCTTGGCGATGGCCACGTAGCTGGTAAGCCTGGCTTCGCTGGCCAGCAGGTCGTACATGCTGTCGGTAAGCCGGCCGTTTTCCTGGTCGCGGCCCACGTGGAGCAGGTTTTGCTCCCTGTCGTGCAGGAGGGAGAAGTCCATATTGCGCCAGAGGGCGCCGGCCCTTTTGGCCAGCTCCGTCTGCCCCTGGTTTGTAAGCCAGCTTTCCACGGCAATCAGCGACGCGGCCAGGTTGCCGCTGTCAACGGAGGAAACGCTTTTGGGGAACAGGGGCTGCAGCGTGTCCGTGGCGTACCAGTTGTAGAGGTGGCCCCGGTATTTTTCCATTTTTTCCAGCGTTTCAATCTGCTTTTCCAAAAGCAGCACGGCGTTTTCGGGCCCCGTCAGGCGCAGTTCCGCCCCGGCCACGCAGGCCAGCAGGCCAAACCCGATGTTGGTCGGCGAGGTGCGCCGCGCCACTTCCCGGCAGGGGGCCAGCTGGATGTTATCGGGCGGGAGGTAGTTGTCCTCCTTGGTCATATAGGTTTGGAAATAGAGGTGGATTTCCTTCGCCCGCTCTAAAAGATAGGCCTTGTCCTCGTCGGACAGGGTTGTGCCTTTGGGCAAAGGCTGGGACAAAAACCAGGCATACAGCGGCGCCAAAAGCCACAAAAGGGCGATGGTAAAGGAAGCGGCGTTCATACCCAAAACGGACAGGAGCGCCGCCGAAATGGGGCAGGCGGATAGGGCGATAAACGCGCCCAAAGCGCCGGGGGAGGACATTTTCTCCGCCTCGGCGGCGGTGACCCATTCCAACAGCTTCTTTTTGGAAACGTACGTGCGCCAGAGTGCCCGGCCGATAGAGCGGACGCACACCCACGCCTCATGGGGCAGCAGCAGGAACCGGGAAAAAGAGCCGATCATGGCGCCGCCCAGGCCGGCATAAATCGTCGCCCGGCAGCGGGTGCCCACCCTCCGGCCCTTGGCCAGCAGCAGCGAAAGCGCCATGTGCAGCATGGGCAAAAACAGGGATGCCAGCGCGCAGAGAAACAGCGCCGTCAGCGCCCGTCCGCTGTCAGTGCCGGCGGCTTTCTGAGAGAAAATGCAGAAGGCCGCAATGCTTGCCCATAAAACGGGGGGTGTTAAGCTTCGGCGCAGGTTGTCCGCCATCTGGTAGCGGCATAAAAAGGGCAGGGGGTTTGGGATTTTACCCGATTTTGCCGGAATTTTGGGGAACAGCCAGGGCAGAAGCTGCCAGTCGCCCCGGATCCAGCGGCCCATGCGCAAAAAGTAGGAGCCGGCTTTGGCGGGGAAGCCGTCGGAAAGCTCCACCCGGCTTAAAAAGCCTGCGGAAAGGAAACTGCCTTCCAGAAGGTCGTGGGAAAGGATCTGGTTGTCGGGCATTTTGTCCCGCAGGGCTTCGTGCATCAGGCGGATGTCGAGGATGCCTTTGCCCATGAAGATGCCGCGGCCGAAGAGGTCCTGATAAAATTCGCCCACCGAAACGTCGTAGGACGAAAGCCCGCCCTGCCCGGCAAAGACTCTGGCAAACTCTGTGGCGTGCACGCTCTCCAGCTCTGTTGTCATGCGGGGCTGCAGAATGCCGAAGCCCCGGACGACCCGCCCGTTTTCCCATACCGGGCGGTTTAAAGGATGCAGCATGGCGCCGACCATTTTGGTCACACTCATGGGCAGAAGGCGCGTGTCGCTGTCCAGCGTGATGCAGTAGCGGACGGTTTGCAAAAGGGAGACCGAAAGACCGTGGACGATGCTTTCCGATTCGCCCCCGGCAATAAGCGCGGCCAGGGAAGTCAAAGCCCCGCGCTTCCGCTCCCGCCCCATGTAGATTTTGTCGGGGGCGTGGAACGTCCGGTTTCGGTATATAAGGCAGAATCTGCCGCCATATTGTTCGTTTAAGCGGTCGATTTCACGTTTTGCGGCGGAGAGGATGGCATCATCCGTATCCTTTGTCTGGGTTTTGGCGTCGGGAAAGTCGGCCAGCAGCCCGTAATAGGCGTTGGGCCCGGCGTTTTGGTTGGCAAGATGGTATTCTTCCAAAAGCGAAGACATTTTCTTTGCCTGCTTTTCGTCGGTCAGCAGCGTGGCGATGACCGTGAGCACTTTTCCTTCCTCAGGCACGCCGT
>JAKPBM010000415.1 GCA_029778935.1 Bacillota bacterium
CGGACTTGGGGCCGTGGCGGAAGCCGAGGGGGGAGTCGTGCAAAGCGACGACTTTGCCCGCCGTCAGCTCCAGCACCTTCAGGCAGGACTCCTGCGCGATGCCTTTGAGGGAATCGGAACCAAGGTACACAATACGGGCAAAGGGCTTTTCCTCTATCAGCTTGGCGGTCTTCTGCCAGCCGGTCTCGATAAACCGCTCCACCGCCGCGGCAACGCTTTCCACGTCGTTGGCCAGCTCGGGGCGGAAGGTGAGCAACGCCGTCAGGTACATGTTGGAGAAGCTGCTGGTCATGGCGAAGCTGCGGTCGTTGGTTTCGTCCGCCAGCACGATGGAGAAGCAGTTCTCTCTCGTTTCCGCCGCTTTGGCCAGAGCGCCTTCGGCGTTGCAGGTGATAAACAGGTGCTTGATGTTTTTGCAGATTTTGTCCGCCGCTTCGACGGCGCCCACAGACTCGGGGCTGTTGCCGCTTCGGGCGAAAGAGACAAGCAGCGTCGGCTTTTCCGCCGAAAGGTACACATAGGGGTTTGCGACGATGTCCGTCGTGGCGTAGGACTGTACCTTGCCGCCCAGGCGCTGAATCAAAGCGGGCTTCAGCGCGTTGCCCACGTATTCGCTGGTGCCGGCGCCGGTGAAAATCACCTCAAAATCCGGCTGGGAGAGGACGCTCTGCACAAAAGCGTCCAGCTCGGAGCGGATTTCGCTCACCTGACGCAGGGTTTTGCGCCAGGTGGCGGGCTGCTGAGCGATTTCCGTGGCCGTGTAGACGGCTTTGCTGCTTTCCAGGAAGGAATCGGAATAACCAAAAACCATACCGTATGCTCCTTATTTCATACCCGTCATAGAGATGCCCTTGATGAAGTACTTCTGGAAGGCGACAAACACCAGGGCGGACGGGATCATAATTAGCGCCGCGGCCGCCATCGTGGCCGACAGGTTGGTCGCATGCTGGGTGTTGAAGTAGCTCAAAGCCAGCGGCAACGTCATGTTCTCCGTGCTGGTGAGGTAGAGCAGCGGGTTCAGGTAGTCGTTCCAGTGCTCCAGGAAGGAGAAGATGGCCAGAGCGCCCAGCGCGGGACGAATCTGCGGCAGAACGATCTGGAAGTAAATCCGGAAGTTCTTGGCGCCGTCGATTTTGGCGCTTTCCAGCAGGTCTTTCGGAATTTCATCGCAGAACTGCTTGCAGAGGTACACGCCGAAAGCGTTGACGAAGGTGGGAACAATCAGCGCCCACAGGGTGTCGTACAGGCCGATGCCGTCGATGAGCAAGAAGCTGGTAATCATGGTGACCTGCTTGGGCACCATCATGGTGAGCATCAGCAGGGTAAACAGGATCTTCTTGCCTTTAAACTGGAACTTGGAGAAAATATAGCCGAGAAGAGAGCTGGTAAACAGCGTTATGATAACATTGGCTCCGGTAACGATGACAGAGTTCCTAAGCCATTTCAGGAAGGGGGACTCGGTCAGCACCTGTTTGTAGCCAATCAGCGTAAATTCCTGCGGAATCAGATGGCTGGGGTCGACAAGGGTTTCCTTGGTCGTTTTGAAGGAGTTGGAAAGCATCCAGACATACGGGATGACGATGACGACGGATGCCAGCGCGAGAATCAGGAAGATTACAGCGCGGGATTTAAACCCGTCTCTCTGATAAAACTTCTTTTTCATATTAATACTCCCAATCCACTTTGCTCAATTTTCTCTGAACGATGTATACAACCGCAATGACGAGGAACAGCGCCATGGATATGGCGGCGGCATAGCCCATCTGCTTCTGGACAAAGGCCATCTTGTAGATGTAGCTTGTCATCACCAAACCGGAGTTCTTGGGACCGCCTTGTCTTACCAATACTTCGAACTGAGCAAACATCTGGAAGTAGGAATTCAATGTCATCAGGATGACGAATGCGGTGGTTCTGCCGAGAAGAGGCAGGGTAACATGCCGGAACTTGAGCCAGCGGCCGGCGCCGTCGAGGCCGGCGGCTTCGTAAAGATAATCGGGGATGCCGTCGATGCCGGCGGTAAACAGGATTACATTATAACCCACGTCCGCCCAAATTGTAAAGATGATGACGGAAATCATGATGTATCTCGCGTCGCCGAGCCAGGCGATGGCTTCACCGCCCAAAGCGGTTATTATCTTGTTCAGAAAGCCGCCCTGGGTGGACAAAATGGTTCTCTGGAATACGACAGAGGAGGCAACCATCGGCGCCATGCAGGGCAGGAAGGACATCATACGGAAAAAGCTGCGGGTTTTGTTGGACTTCAGCTGGCAAATCAGAGTTGCCGTAGCAAGCGAAATTACGATGTTGATCGCCACGGTGGCGAAAGTGAATACCATGGTGTTGCGCATGGCAATCCAGAAGTTTTGGTCCTGGAACATTTCCACGTAGTTTCGGAGGCCGGTGAAGAAGTTCGTGTCCCGTAGCGGGGTGTAGTCCATGAAAGAAATGAGAAAAGTCCCGAAAATGGGGATGA
>JAKPBM010000336.1 GCA_029778935.1 Bacillota bacterium
ACGTCCCTCTGGCCCTTGATAACGGAAGGAACACCCGTCCGGCCATTTCCTGCCGGAAGCTATTGCGGTGAAATTCGCTTACAGGCCCCGGAAAACGCTTGCAGCCGGTGGCGTTTTCTCTCTTTGCGGGGTTAGACTGCTTGCTACTGTGCCGCCGTCGTCGCTTTTTTGCCAAATTTACTATTTGTAATTATACCAAACGCTGCAAAACAAGTCAAGAGTTTGGCCTTTTTGTAAGTTTACGCGTCCGCCAGGTCGGAAAAGGCCAGGGATAAGCCCGCCTGCCTGGCCTTTTCCATGAATTCCCTATCAAGGCCGCGGCCGATCGCATACACGGCTGTCCGTATCCCTTGCCCGCGGGCAAGTGCAATGGCCCGCAGGGTTTCGGCCGGTTCGTCCGAATCCGCCCCGGCGGATACGTCGACAAACAGGTTGCTTCGGCTGACGCCAAAGGTGTTAGCCGTTTCTGCCAGTGTTTTCGCCCGGCCAAGCCTTTCTTCCGCCGTAACGGCTTCGTTCTCCCCCGCCACAGGTACCACGACCGCCGCGCCGTACTTCTTACAAAGCCGCCAGAAAGCGCTCTGGGCCGTTTTAATTGGGCAGGGCATATACACCATGACCTTGCCGTGATATGCCCGCAAACCGGCTTCCAGCGCCGCCAAATCGGCGGAAACCAGGCACAGCGGCGCGGGCGCCATGCCCTGCAGGGCGGCGACGGCTTCCTTCAGAGTCTCCGCTTCCCTCTCCCCCGGTTCGGCGGCCAGGCAGACTAAATCGGCGCCGTCGTCGGCCTGGGCCAGGGCTTCGTCTATGAGTATATCCCAATTTTGCTCCCGCAAAGCCTGCCGAATATTTTCCGACGCGGGCGACATGCGCGTTCCTGCCAGGCAGAACCCGTCCAGCCGCAGCACCTTCGTGGCTGTGCAGATAGCGGGCGGGGCCTCCTCCTGTACCGGGCGGGAAGGGCGCGAAAGCTCCGCAATGCGCCGGATGTACTCCGGCGTGGTTCCGCAGCAGCCGCCCAAGGCGAACACGCCCAGCCCGGCGATGTTTGCCATCTCTAGGGCAAATTCCTCCGCCGTCGTTTCGTAGACCGTCTCCCCGCCGGAAATTTTCGGCAAGCCCGCGTTAGGCTTTACCGCCAGGGGCAGCCGCGTCCACCGCAGCAGCTCCTCCGCCATGGCGTACGCTTCCGCAGGCCCTACGGAGCAGTTGATGCCCAGCACATCCGCGCCCAGCCCTTCCAGCGTCAGCGCCATGGCCGCCAGCGGCACGCCCATAAACGTCCGCCCGTTTTTCTCAAAGGACATGGAGCAGAGTACGGGCAAGCCGGTGTTTTCCTTGGCCGCTAACAGCGCGCACCGGGCTTCCGCTAAGTCGGTGATGGTTTCGATGTATATGGCGTCCGCCCCTGCTTCGGCGCCGGCTATAATTTGCTCTTTGAAAATCTCATACGCTTCGTCAAAAGTCAGCTCCCCCATGGGGGCCAGCAGTTCGCCCAAAGGGCCCACATCCAGCGCCACCAACGCGCCGTAAGGTTTCGCCGCCCGCTTGGCAATCTCCACGCCTTTGGCGGCCACGTCGGCAAACCCCGCTCCCAGCTTCCGGCGGTTGGCGCCGAACGTGTTCGTCAGAATCAGGCGGGCGCCGGTGGAAAGGTACGCTTCATGCACCCGCTGCACCGCTTCGGGATTTGCAAGGTTCCAAAGGTTCGGGTTTTCCCCGGGGGGCAGCCCCGCCTTCTGCAGCATGGTCCCCATAGCGCCGTCAAGTATCAGCGTTTGGCTTTGCAAAATCTCCTGAAAACGCATCCGTTTCCCCGCCTTTGCACGTGGTTTCATCCAATATAGCGGATTTTACCAGCCCCGTCAAGGCAAAATAGCAAAAACCCGGCATATCCCAAAGGATATGCCGGGTTTGTGGAGCTTCTAACCAGATTCGAACTGGTGACCTCGTCCTTACCAAGGACGCGCTCTGCCGACTGAGCTATAGAAGCAAGTGGCGACCCGGAAGGGACTCGAACCCTCGGCCT